>JBCAWW010000885.1:0-2921 GCA_038534415.1 Bacteroidota bacterium
GTGTTTATGTTTAAGTGTTTGATGTTCAGTGGTTTATGTTTCTGTGTCTGCTTTGGACTTATGCTTGCAAAATGAGAACTGTAATCTTACTTACTTCCACCTTAATCTTTGATCTTATGAGCACGCTCTTGATCCACTTGCGAAATTCAATCTTGGGACTAGTTCTTGTCTTCTTGCTCACGGCGGGTACGACGGTATCTAGTTCCCCTATACATACGCTGTTGCGTGATCTATTAAAGGCTGATAGCATCAGCTGGCAATTGGTTGAGCAATATGATCCCTATCAAGGAGGGCACACATTACGAAGCGCTCAATCGCAGAGATCCAAACTGACTCTAAAGGCTTTAGGCGGCTTTAAGGAGTTATCTGCTGACCCGGTCCGGGAAGGAAAATGGATAGTCGATTTGCAAGAAAAGACCATACATTTTGTCTATACCCGGATCGACGGTCGGTTGGTCGATGATCCGATTGCGGGGCCTACCTATACGGTCAAATCTTATGATGAAGCCCTTTTGGTCTTGACGCAGCAAGGCCGTCATGGCCTAGTCGAGCTGCACTATGAAGCGATTGAAACCGGACAATAATCAAGGTCTCGGACCTAGTATATAAATCAAAAGCGTCGCCCAAGGGCGACGCTTTTTTTATAAGGTGTTTAAGTATTAATACAAAAGTATTCAGTACTAAGACTTTTATAAATGGCCCTTTTTGAGTCCTTGGGGCTGTTTTTGTCCGTACTTACTACTAAATACTTTTGTCTATGTACTTAAGCTGATGCTTAGCGTACGATCAAACGATCGACAGCCACGCTAGCATCGCTGCTAACTTTGATCAAGTACATACCCGCAGCTACATCACCTAGGTTGATTTCTAGGTTTTGATTAGCTCCCAAGAAGTTTTGGGCACGGTAGACGATTTGTCCTTGTGCAGTCATTACTTCTACAGTCGCTTCGCGGCTAGTGCCGCTATTGCGAAGGACAAATTGGCCTTGGTTTGGATTTGGGTATAGGCTAATCCCGGCCTCAGCTAGGGTTTCGATAGCCGTGGTAGTACATGTCTCATTGATCACGATGGTGGTTGTGTCAGAGTTAGGACAAGTACCATTAGTCGTATAGACTACTTCATAAGTACCGACAGGGCTAGCAAGTACGTCGATTTTACCCGTCGCAGCATCTTCAAATACGAGACCTGTCGTTCCACTGAAAGTGCCACCCGCAAGACCTGTAATCGAAGGCCCAATATTCATGCTATCAAGCTTACAAAGGGTATCCCATGGAAATACAAAGCTAGCGTCATCTAAAGTACTCGTGGCTGCCAGCACAACTGAGTCTAGGACATCATTGCCACAGTTATCAAGTACGTTGACTAGATACTCTCCTTCGCCCAAGTTTCCGCCAACGCCGAAGTTGGTCATATCGGTAACGGTAGTATCAATACCAGGAAATAGGTAAGCGTACAAATTACCACCCCCCGTTACGCTTGCTTGGATGATACCTGATGCTTGTCCAGGACAAACGATACCCGTTCCTATTAGGGTCAAATCTAAGGGAGGAAGAGTGTTGTTAGGTACTGTCTGAGGAGGCATACGGATATCATCAATCTTCATGACAAACTGATCCGAAACATTGTAGTGGCGGAATGCGATGTAGATATTTTGCCCTACGTACGCACTCAGATCGAGGCTACGCTCCTGCCATGCGTTGGTAGCAAGTGTTTCAGAGAAAAGGCTAGTCGTGAAGTCTCCTGGCGTATTACCCGCAGTTGAAACATACACTTCGTAAAACTCAGCCGCGAAGTTTGGGTCTTGGGCTGCTACGAACCAGCTAAATAGGCTATTATTCGCATCAGGAGTCAGCTGAGGGCTTATCATATAGTTGTCGGGAGTAAGGGCGGTGGCGCTAGGGTTGTCATAAGAGGCTGAAGTCGCGCTAAATGATCCTGTGTTAGCAGATTGGCCATTGCCAACGAAGCCCGGTGTCCAATCAAAACCATCACCATCTTGGTCAACAGTTGTCCACTGACATGCTGGGAACAGTACGTTTTCAAAACCCTCAAGCGTAGTTCCATTACCGTAAGAGTATCCTAAGAGAGGAATAGAAAAGTCTCCATCATTAGTAGAGATGACAAAAGTATCTACATCATTAGCAACTGCGGTTGGCGCATAAGTCAAATTGAAGAATGCAGTATCTCCAGGCACCACCGCCATCGCGGCGAAGTTGTCCGTAAAGGCGCCAGTCGCTTGCGCATAGCTAGTACCAGAGATTGTCAAAGTATCTCCACCCGTATTGGTCAACCCATAAGGGCCTGAAGATACAGGGGTGCCAATCTCAGCAAGCGCCCCAAAAGGAGTCGTAGGAGTCAAGCTACCTACGGGAGCCGCTGGCAATTCATCAATGGTAAAACTACCACTCAAATCACCCGGAGCAGCCCCAAACTCATCCCCTGAAATAAAGAAGTTAATGGTCTGAGTACCCATTACTGTTGGGTCAATGGTCACATTGATCGTAAAAGGAATCAAATTACCTGGCTCAATACCACCGTAGTTGTTGTCATTGTCTCCCCAAGTTACAGACTGTCCAAAAACGCCGTTTAATGCCTCGTTGGGCTGTCCTTCTGTTGCGATATAGATCGGGTCAGTAGGGCTACTGTTGGGCGTTATGCCCGCTGGAAAGGTGATAGAAAGAGAATCTCCATACTCCGCATCAATGTTGGTCTGAATCAGAGTAAAATTGAGATCCATGGTCATACCCGCTACATAAAAATTAGTAGGGGTAATCGTTGCTGCCACTTGACGTGTTCCAGATGGGTTGGTGTCCCATTTGAGGCCTTGCAGTTTGGCTCTAGGGTCGACATTGTTTTGAGCAAGGAGCATTTGCCCTGCAAACAACATCAGCATTACAATAGTAAACTTTCTCATGTTTATT
>JBCAWW010000886.1:0-2919 GCA_038534415.1 Bacteroidota bacterium
GTAGGAAAAGCCCACGGCGCCTAAAAAAAGGAGTTTAATTTATGATGGTCGAATCTCTCAAAAAACAAGTCCGCTACATTCCGGCAGGATTCAACTGAGAGCCTTTTTTTAGGTATTTTTGTACCAAAGTTGTCATATACCTAACATCCCGGCAATCTGTACATGTTTTTACCTTTACAAGATATTTTTACCTTCGTTGAAAACCTTTCCTAGGATATGAAGAGTGTACTCCTTTTTTTAGGCGCCGTGGGCTTTTCCTACATGCTCAACAAAATTCTCCTAAGATTTTCTAAAAACTTTGGCGTTGAAAGCCGAGCTGGACAGCAAAATCTTGTGAGATGGGCGAGTACTTCAAAACCAACGACCGGCGGGATTTCATTTTACATCACCTTTTTGATCGGTGCTGTGATCATGATGTTGATCTATCCCGAGGCCACAGCAGGCTCTGGACGCTATTTAGCGCTCTTTTTGAGTGCAACGCTGGCCTTCATGATAGGCTTCGCCGATGATGCCTATGGGACCCATCCCAGTCTCAAATTCCTTGGACAACTCTTTTGTGGCGGTATCCTACTCTATTTCAATATTCACATTCAGTTTTTTAGTATGTGGTCGCCGGACTTGATCTGGCTAGACTATATCCTGACCCTGTTTTGGGTAGTAGGCATTATGAATAGCCTCAATATGCTGGATAATATGGATGCGGTAACCGCTACCATTGCGACCACCATCTTGATGGTAGGTATGGCGATGTCTATCTCGCGAGAAGGGATTTCCATGCTATATTTCCTCTTCATTGTGATTGCGGGTGGTTTTATCGGCTTCCTCTTTTGGAACTGGAAACCTGCCAAAATCTATATGGGGGATACCGGTAGTATGTTTATCGGAATGATCCTCGCCTTTGTCGGCATCCTATACTTTTGGAACATCCCCACCACCCCTGACAATATCTCTCACATCCGTCGTGGTCTGATTCCTTTGATGGTATTTTTGGTACCTATTATGGATACCTCCTTTGTGACCTTTGCGAGACTCGCTAGGGGAAGTTCTCCCTTTGTTGGAGGCAAGGATCATCTTACCCATCAACTGGTTCATGTTGGCATCCCAGAAGCCTTTGTACCGGTAACCCTTGGGATCGTTTCATTGGTCTCAGGCGCATTAGCTTTATTTGCTTATCGCCTTATCCCAGAGTGGAGTGATTTTTACTCAGTGCTCTTTGGGTTTTATCCCATCATCCTGTTTGTGAGCTTTGCCTATCTCTACCGTAAAGGCGTTCGCATCAGCCGTATGAAGGATATTGAAGCAGAGAGAGCAAGACTCCATCTAGAGCGCCAACAACCCAATGAGTCTCAATCCTCACATCCGATGGTGAGCCCAGGCTGATATGCGCCTGCTCTATTTACAACAGTTATTAGTTCTCCCTCAATGTCCGGGTAACCCCCGTTGCTTTGAATTTGCCCGTTATTGGACCCAAGCGGGCCATGAGGTGCATTTTGTAAGCTCTACAGCGGGTATCCCTCGCAATCATCCTGTATGGCGCGACAAACAAACTGACGGGAGCTATTTATATGAAGGGATATATTTCCACTTCTTTCCCATCGACTACAATCACCTTTGGTCTTTTTCAAAACGTATTCAGTCCTTTTACCGCTTTTATCGCGCTGTCTGGTCTCAAAGTAGTCATTGGCAGGGCTTTGACCGTCTGATTGCTTATTCTGCGCCTTTGTCGGTAGGCGAACTGGGTAGGAGACTCAGTCAATACTTGGACATTCCCTTTGTATTTGAGGTGGCTGATGTTTGGCCCGATGTACCGATAGAGATGGGCATCATACCGAGAGGACCTTGGCGGGCATGGCTACATCGCCGAACGCTAAAAATCTATGCCCAGGCAGGAGCGATCGCAGCGTTCTCCGAAGGAATGAAAAAACAAATCCTCCAACATGGCGTCGCCCCTGAGAGAATCCATGTCATCCATAATGGGACCAATTTTGCCCAGTTCTCTAATCGAGAACGCTCCCCCTCAGCAAATGATAAAATAAGGCTCATCTATACGGGTACGATCGGGATCGCAAACCACATCACTCAAATCGCCCAAGCAGCAAAACAGCTGTGGGAAGAAGGAGAAGATCAAATAGAATTTATTATCATCGGCTCAGGTAATGATGCCCCTCAACTAAAAGCTTTTCTAGAACAGCACTCCCTACCCAACTTTAGCTGGAAGCCCCAAGTAAGCAAAGAAGAAGCCCTAAAAGCGCTCCATAGGGCCGATATTGGTCTTTCTAGTTTTGCTCCCTTTCCGGTATTAGAAGCCAATAGCGCGACCAAGTTCTATGACTATCTCGCAGCCGGACTCCCCCTCATCATCAACTACCAGGGTTGGCAGGCGGAATACTTGATGCAGTACCAATGCGGACTCTCCTCTCCCCAAGGCGATAGCCAGGCCTTTCTCACCAACATCAAAAAACTTGCCGAGGATCAAGCCCTCAGAACCCAAATGGGCCTCAACGCTCAAAAGCTAGCCAAAGCAAAGTTTGACCGTGCCCAACTGGCTCAACGTATGCTAGCACTTATAATAGAGCAATAAAAAAAAGTGCTTCCTCAAGAGAAGAAGCACGCTATATTAGTATGTGATATTATCGTTATGGCAGGACGCTAATTGCGTCTTGGATACCACCAAAGGCAGTATCGATCGGCCCAAGGATCAATGAAGGTGCCACCCCAAATACCACGAGTAATGCGACCAAAATCGCGATACCAACTACTGGTAAGGTAGCAAAGTTGAGGTTGAAGCCGGGAGTGCTATCGTCAGAGTTGAAAAACATCAAGACAATCACTCGGATATAATAGTATGCACCGATTACAGAGGTAAGGATACCAGCCGTAGCCAAGAAGGTCAAATCTGCATCAATCGCAGTAATAAAG
>JBCAWW010000887.1:0-2915 GCA_038534415.1 Bacteroidota bacterium
GCAGCTAATTGGGACTGCTAAACGTTGTATTAACAAGCTTTACACATACTACATTCAAAACAATGCCTATCTTTGACATTGTAATTTTGATATATTTCTTAAAATGAACCGGCTTTTTTTTAGCATACTTCTACTCTCATTTACCTCAATATTTAGCCTTTCTTGTCAAACTCAGACTGCCTACGCTCCACAGTCTGAAGCTCCTTTATTTGAAAGTCTTAAGGTATCTGAAAGTGGTATCAATTTCTTCAACCATATTGAAGAAACCGACCAAACCAATTTCTTCACTTACGAATATCTCTATAATGGAGGGGGAGTTGCCGTAGGTGATGTCAACGGGGATGGCCTGCCAGATTTGTATTTTACCGGGAATATGGTAGTCAATCGACTTTACCTTAACCGCGGCAACCTAAAATTTGAAGATGTAACTGTCAAAGCTCAAGCCAGCTATCTCAATGACTGGTGTACGGGCGCTAGCATGGTTGATATCAATGCCGATGGCCTACTCGACATATATGTTTGTGCATCAGGCTGGTATGATGGTGCCGAAAAAGATACTCGTCGCAATATATTGTTTGTCAATCAAGGAGTCGATGAGGCAGGCGTACCCAAATTTGTGGATCAAGCCGCTCAATATGGCTTAGACGACCCGGCACAGTCAACCCAAGTCTGTTACTTTGATTTTGACCGAGATGGCGACTTAGACCTTTATATGGCAAACCACCCTCGCGAGTTCAAAGAATACGTTGGAGACTTTGTTGCAAAGAAAAAAAATCCGCCCGCAGACCATCGCGACAAACTCTATCGCAATGACAATGGTAAGTTTGTCGATATTTCCGATCAAGCAGGTATCATCAACTATGGCCATGCCCTTGGCGTGGTGAGTCTCGATTATGACAAAGATGGCTGGGAAGACATATATGTTTCCAACGACTATCAAGAAAACGATTACCTATACCGCAATCAGGGAAATGGCACCTTTGTCAATGTCATCAATGAGGCAACTCGACACACTTCTAAATTTAGCATGGGCGTCGATGCCAGTGACTATAATAATGATGGCTGGCCAGACATCTTCACAGTCGAGATGCTAGCAGCGGACAACAAACGTCAAAAAACCAATATGGCCCCCATGAATCCGTCCATCTTTTGGCAATCAGTGGACTACGGCTTTGGTTACCAGTATATGCACAACTCCTTGCAACTAAATCGTGGCAATGGCCAGTTTAGCGAAATCGCTTATTTGGCAGGAGTAGCCAGTACCGATTGGAGTTGGGCGCCTCTATTTGCAGACTTTGACAATGATGGCTGGAAAGATCTCTTTATCTCCAATGGCTATAGAAAAGATGTTCTTGATAAAGATTTCAAGAAAGAATTAAAATATAAGCTCCAAAACGAGAAAAATACCTATTCGGATCTTGAGGCCATGATCCCGACGAGCAAGCAAAGAAATTTCCTCTTTCAAAACCAAGGGGATTTGAGCTTCGCACAACGCAAAGACTGGGGACTCGAAGAGTTGGTCAATTCAAACGGTGCCGTCTATGCCGACCTTGACCTAGATGGAGACCTTGACCTAGTGCTCAATCATATGGAGGACACTGCGCGCATATACCGCAATATGGGCCGTGAAAGAGGCATCGGTAACTACCTACAAATTGCCCTCGAAGGTCCGGCCCAAAATCCCCAAGGCATAGGTGCCAAAGTCGAAATACAAACAGCCGACGGGAAAACCCAATACCAATCAGCCAATAATATAAGAGGTTATCAATCCTCCGTTGAACCCATCCTACATTTTGGTCTTGGCATGCAAAACAAACTTCGCCAGATCAGTGTCCTTTGGCCTGATCAAAAGCGCCAAATCATTACGGATGTCGAAGCCAATCAAAGACTTACCCTCAAGTATCAAGATGCTAGGGATGCTGGAAGAGCTCAAATTACTGTCCCAGAACGCTTACTCACAGAGCTAGCCTTCCCCAAGATCAAGCATGAGGAAAAAGTATATGATGATTATCAACATCAGGTCTTATTGCCTCACAAACTTAGTCAAGAGGGACCCTGTATTGCCGTAGGTGATGTAAATGGCGATGGACTGGAGGATGCCTACCTAGGCGCTAGTGCAGATTATGGAGCCAAACTGCTACTGCAAGACAAAAAAGGATTCAGCGAGCAAGTTGTTCCTGCATTTGAAGCAGATAAAGCCTATGAAGATCAAGCCGCACTTTGGTTTGATGCCGATCAAGATGGTGATCAGGATTTATATGTGGTAAGCGGTAGCTATGAGTTTGCCCCTAATAGCCCTATGCACCAGGATCGCCTCTATCTCAATGATGGCAAAGGCAATCTCAGTCGCAGCAATAATGCCCTACCAGAAATGCTCTTTAGTGGCGCATGCGTTGAAGCTGCAGATTATGACCAAGATGGCGATATAGATTTATTTGTGGGAGGCAGATTGACACCCTATCAATATCCCAAACCCGGCCGGTCATTTATTCTCCAAAATGAAGACGGTAAGTTTACAGATGTAACCGATGAGATTGCACCAGAGCTAAGTCAAATAGGCATGGTTAAAGCCGCTACATGGCAAGACTTTGATCAAGACGGGGCAGTCGATTTAATCGTCGTCGGTGAATGGATGCCCATCAGCGTATTTCGCAATGAGGGCGACAAGCTCAGCAATCAAAGCGAGTCCCTCGGCTTAGCCAATACCACTGGTTGGTGGAATTGTATTGAAGGAGCAGATATAGATGGCGACGGAGATATCGATTTTGTATTAGGCAATCTCGGACTCAACAGCAAAAATCAAGCAACCAGCGATTACCCTTTCGAAATCTATGCCGATGATATCGATGGCAGTGGTAGCTTTGACATCGTCCTCGGCTACTATCAGGAAGGCAAAAAATATCCAGTACGGGGTC
>JBCAWW010000888.1:0-2912 GCA_038534415.1 Bacteroidota bacterium
GAATATCGTTATTCAATTTGAGCATTTTGCAGAACCCAAAAAGCGGTTTTCGCCCCTCAAATACTTGGGTCTTCATTTTTGGGTAGTCCGAAAAAAAGGGGAATTGCTGCAAAAATACGTTTATCCCAAAAGCATGAAAATCCGAGACTTTGTCCCTTCGCTTGCCCCTGATGGCTCTCTCCATTGTGCGGGATTGTATGAAGATGATACCAATCGGGATGCTGGGATTATCAAGCTTCGCTTTAACCCAGAAGATCCTACCAATATCAAAGAACACAAACTCTCGATTCTCAAAAATGACTTGGCTGAAAAATGGAAACCAACCGAAGATATCTACAATCTAAAAATATATTCAATCGCTACCGACCGTATCATTCTGCGTCCCGATGGTGGATGTTTGGTGGTCAACACCTTTCGAGGAGTAGATAATTCTTATCCAGCACAACCCGACTACCAGTATGGAGATGTAATCGTAACTAGCTTGGATGTAGAAGGCCAGCTTGAGTGGTGCGAACGAATCGAGATTTACGACGCAATTTTTTCCAAAGAAGTTGAGGAGGCTAACTACGCCCTTTGCCTTCAATCTGATCAGCTATGGTTTCTCTTCAACGAACCAAAGTATGGGATCACCAAGTATCACGATGGGGAAAAAATACCCAAAGAGATCCGCGAAAGAGAAATCTCAGTGAAAATCGTCGGCCTGAGCCCCAGTGGTAAGCGAACAGATGCACTCCTGATTCCCGGAGGAGAAGTAAGTAATACTATAGATGTCTATAACCAATATTTGATGTACCAAGATCGCATCATCCTGATGGGAGTCAAGGATCTGCAGATGCACCTAACCGAGATTTCATTTTAGGCCTGCTTCGCAGAACGCTTAGCCTCTTGCTCTATGTAGAAGTCAACCCAATCTGGGCGCAAACAGACCTCCCCACGATAAACCAAGGTCCTGACGTCAGCGCTGTCAACTATGTGGGACCAATTGCGTCCAACTTTCGGTTCAATCCATTTCTCAAGTAAACCATGGGCGGCTTCCTGCCCGATGGGTATCTCACCTATCAAACTTAAACCCAAATCCCCTGTCGATAGAAATATATAGTATTATGGATTTCTTTTGTAAAATAATAATAAAGACATTGATAGTAAGAGAGTTATGCCGGTAATCCATAACCATAAGTAGGAGTCTTTTTGCAAAGGATCGGCATTGCCTGTGAGCACAAAAGTGCTCCAGTAGGAAGGATGAGTCAACTCTGGACGGCAAGTTTTGAGGAAGTTTTTTCTGGCTGTCTGTAAAGCCTTGGCTTTGTCATTGCCCGCTTCGAGTTCGGTATAAAATGCTTCTAGTAATTGGACAGCCACTCTACCGTCCGCCTCCCAAAGACTTGCCACCAGACTCGGACAACCTGCATATCTAAAGGCGCGACTCAGACTCATGACGCCTTCCCCCTCTATCCAATCCCCGGCGGCACTTTCACAGGCTGCGAGTACGACCAGTTGGGCACTGAGTGATAGGTCGTAGAGCTCAAATAGATGCAGATATCCATCCTGCAGACTATCCTCAGCGCTAAATTGTAAATGCGTTTTCTGCCCATCGACAGGATCTACACGTCCGTGCATGGCGAGGTGCAAAAGCGCAAATTGATCCCCTTTGGCTTTGAATTGACTCTCTGTAGCCTCTGCTCCTTGGAAAAGGCTCCCCTGAAATTGCTGCTGTAATTTTTGTGCGCTCGCTTGATTGTAGAGCAGCGCTAGCGAGTCCACATAAGTAGGGGCGAAGGCAGCGAAAAAGTCTTGTGCCTCTCTTTGGGCTAATTTTTCTTGTTGCAGACGCAAAGAAAAACCGTAAGCAATGGCCCAGCGATTAAAAGTATAGGGAAGCGTTCGGTAAAGCCGGCTAAGATCAAGCGTCTCATCAGCAGGACCGACTGGCTCATAAAGCAAGGCCTCCCAAGGAATATTACTGAGCGGCCCATCGGCGATGATCGCGAGATTTTGATAGTGGCTGAGGTCCATATTAGCACTCAGTTTTAGCCAAAGCTGATGGGCCAATTGGGTATAGGCATTGAAGTAGAGAGGAGAATAATCAGCCCTTTGCAATGCCGTTCTCAGTTGAGTGATTTGCTGGCCCAGTGCTTGCACCTCTTCGATGCGAAAAAAATGCACCCCCTCTGCTGAGATTGCCCAAGCATAAACGACCGAATCTCCCCAAAAGTAGGACAAAACCATCTTATGGGGCTCAATCTGACTTTGTAGCGCTTGGGGAGTATATACCCCCTCTGCATAGCACATCTGGTAGTAGAGAGGGTAGTTTTTTTCTAGCCGCTCGCGGAACGCTTGTGCTGCTTGCTGCGCATCGAACAGCTGTTTGCGCCAACGATTTTTAGCGAGGGTGTCCGCTGCAGGCTTGGTGAGCAGTAGGTTTTTATAAAAGGCGATCTCTCCTTTGAGCAAGGTCTCTTGTGCCTTGAGACTATCGGGTAAGCCTGCATTGTGCAAAGCATTGAGTTGCTGCTGGGACTCAAACAGTACCATGGCTTTGCTGCCTTCGGCAAATCTGAGGGCAAGCTCTACCCACTGAGCTTCTGACGATTTTTGATAACGTTCAAATGCCAAGGCAATTCCTTGTTCGTAAATATCATGGCCTAGTTCGCCCAGGCGGAACTTAGCCTGATCCTCTTGATGGCTATGCCGCAACAACCCAATACAACTATCTGCCAGTAATGCCGCCGATACTGCCTGATCCCAATGTCTTATTTGCTGATTATGATGATACAGGGCTGTCTGACAGTCGATATAGCCCTTCAAAACGATGATTGACTCTCTCAATTGAAGGACTTCATTTAGATGCGGCAAACGAACTTCTTTCACTTCACTAAGTAAAAAAAGCGCCTGCATATAGGCCGTGTCTGCTT
>JBCAWW010000889.1:0-2907 GCA_038534415.1 Bacteroidota bacterium
CTATCTCTTACTTCGCTTCTCTCCCTACGTCAATACGCAATACATAACGCCTGCATATTCTTCCGCTGACACCCTGCTATTTGATCTGAGAGCATTGGTTACTGCTGGCAGCTTGTATGAGCCAGACGACGGCTATGAGATGCAGTTTTTTACTACTTGGGAACCGCAATGCCAAGCCGTTCATGATGTAGCCATTACGATTCCTACGGAAGTGAAAATGCATTGGGAAACCGGTTTGGAAGCATATGACAACCCGACTTCCTACTCCCCCGAAATTCAGCATTACGCCCCTGCGCTTGAACTTAGCAATGTCAGCGCTTCTACCCAAGATGGCCTTTCCGAATCAGTTGAATGGACCATAGGGGTCAGCAATACCAAGATCAATTCTGCATCTCCCTATAGTTTTATGTCTTTTTATTCTCCCTCGGGCGAAATCTCGGTGAGTGATCTGAGTCTAAATGGTGGTGGCTCATTGACGGCTGCCAATGGCATCTATCAATTGGGTACGCTCAATGCCAACTCCAATCAACAATATGTAATTACCGCCGATTATACTAGCTGCTCATTGGACACCCTTTATGTCTATGCCGGTTGGAACTGTGATAGCTTCCCGACTTCATTGAGCACTTTTCCTTGCGAGATTGATACCTTTATTCTACGCGTAGATCCCAAGCCCTCGGCAGTGCAACTCAATGTTTCCAACCAGCCCTCAGGTTCGATTGGGCTCTGTCAAAATCTTGATTATACTTTTGCCATTACCAGTACTCAGATGGCCAATGTGGTGGACCTTCAGGTAGAGGTCTATCACAATAATAGTGGCCTCGATTGGGTCAATGGGACTGCAGAAATCGAATATCCCTCCGGGACTGGTTATCGGGTAGTGACGGATCCAGATAGCATCGCTGGTGGCTTTAGGTTCACTTTGGGCAATTATGACGCGACTTTGGCAAGCGAGGGGCTAGAAGGGCTCGGGGGTTCGAGTGTCGCCAATCGCACCGTCAATATGCGTTTCAATACCCAGGCCAATTGCGATTTCCTCTCCGGAGATGTCTTTTATGTTCGTTTGACGGGGGCTCAGCCCTGCGGGAGTCCCATTAGCGTTTTACGAGTGATGGATCCCATTTCGGTTACGGGGGTTGTCGCTCCTTACAATACTACCATTACCAATAATGCGACCACATTAGAAGGCTGCGGCCAGACGCATGATTTTCGCATCAAAGTAGTGCCTGATGGTACTACAGGAAGCGGTGATAAGATTCGACTGACTGTGCCTGAAGATATTAGCTATGTCAACAGTTCTTTTACTGCCGTGCGGAACGCTCCTAATGCGGGTACGATGACCTCCACTTCGCTTGGAAGTTTGGGCAATCTTTACACTTGGGATATGCCAAGCGGTGTTGCGGCGGCTGATTCGATCATCTTCATGATTCAGTTGAGTACAGCTAGTGGTGCCGCCTGTAGCAGTGGAGAATTATTGGCTACAGTCCAAACTACTTTTGACGCCAATGTTATCTGTGGAGGTAGCAATTGCCCCGATTATTTTGGCAACTCTGGTTCTGCCTCCACCTATCTGACCATTGAAAAGCCCGACCTTAACATAGATCAACTTAGCAGTGGGGTTTCGGCTTCTGGAGGCGATTATATTTTTGGCCTTAATTGGGTCCTCGAAAATACGGGTTCAGCATTAAGTGCGGTTCAAAGCACGATCGAATTTTATGTAGACCTCGATAGTTCCTTGGATTATAGTGCAGGGGACCGATACTTTGGCGCCTATAGCAGTACGCTTAGCATTGCGGCTGGTGCTAGCTTGGCCCTCAATACTACTTTGACCGTAGATCAGGATAGTGCGGACCTTACTAAGCCGATTTTGGCGGTAGTCCGTCGCGAACCCGCCAATAGTGCTGGCCCTTCTCAATGTCTTTGCGATACTTTGACCGTGGCTGCTTCTATGGATGTGGTTTTACCTTTGGTTTGGCAGGATATACGAGTCACGGCTTTACCGAACGCTAATATCGTCAACTGGTCTGCAATTACTGAGTCAGGAGATTTTGTGATTGAGCGTAAATTGGTCCAGCAAGAGGTTTGGGAGGATCTTTTTCAAATGCCGGCCTCGCCGAACGCTTCTTCCCAAGCCTTTGCCTATGAGGACCTCACGAATGCGCCCATTGCCTACTACCGGATTCGACATATAGACGCAGATGGTATTGCGATTTGGTCTCCGGTAGTATATGCCCAAAGGGGCATAGGAGATTTGGTTCAACTTCAACCCAATCCCGCCAGAGATTGGATAGAGTTTTCTTCTGCCAAGAGTGGTGCCTACCGCATTTTAGATTTGCAAGGCAGAACACTTGCTAGAGGTACACTCAAGGCTGGGCGTTCTCGAGTAGAGATCAAACAACTAGCCGCCGGATTTTACTTAGTGGAAGCTGATATTGAAAGCGTGCGTCAAAATTGGAAATTGGAGGTGAGATGATTTTTCCACCTCATTGTCTAGCCTATCATTGTATTTGAATCATTTTGTTGCTGATATAGTCTCCCGCAAAAACTCTTAAAAAGTAAATGCCTGGACTAATCTGCGTAGGTACTGTCAAACCTTCTGGATTAGCCTCTGACCATGAAGCTATTAAGCTGCCTCTGGGATCAATCAATGATATGTGTGTCACCAAGCTGCTATTTTGCCCGCTAATTTCCACCTTTAGCTTATTGTCGAGTCTTGGTTCAAACGGGTTGGGAAAAACTTTCATGGCGAGTTCGGGAATATTCTCAGGAAGAACCAGTTCTATTACAGAAAGTTGCTGATAGCTCCCATCAAAGTCTTGTTGCCCTAGGCGGTAATAAGCTACGCCTTGAATGGGGTTTCTATCTTCAAAGGTATATTGAGTCGCCATATTGCTATTGCCAACACCA
>JBCAWW010000890.1:0-2901 GCA_038534415.1 Bacteroidota bacterium
ATCTTCTACCAAATTAGGATAGAGTTGATATGCCTGATTGGACACCACTTGATGAGCAAAAAAGTTGCTGGTCCGCAAAAAATCACGCAGGTATAAGCGTTCGCCGGAGGCGACCAAACGAGCCGAATCATCATACCAAACAATGTCTCCTGGGGCTTCTGCTACGATCTCCAATTCTTCTCCACATCTGACTACCGAAAATACATTGACGGGATTGGGAGCGGTGGGAGGATTTGAAACCCTGATCAGCTGATTGATGGTTTTGCTATCTGTACCGCATGTTCCTGTCAAATTGAGACTCACGCTATATTGACCCGACTCTGTATAAGTATGTGAGGGGGCATATGCCTCACTGGTATTGCCATCGCCAAAATCCCACTCGTAGGCGCTGCCGTGCTGGCTGAGATTGGAAAATTGAACTTCCAAGGGAGAGCTGCACAAAACGGAATCAGAATAAGCAAAATTTGCCTCTGGAACAGGACTGTTATAGGCAGGCCCTACTCCCACTGCATACCAAGCATTGATGACTTGCTCGCTTTCTTCGCTACAGGCCCCATACAAATCGGTGGCGGCTTGCAGGCTATACAAACGCGCCTCTTCATAGCTAGTACTTGGATGGAGGTAGTAAAAGAGGGAGCGAAAAGCAATCTGAGCGGGTTTGTCAAAACCTAATGCGCTGACCTCATAATCATGGCCCAAATCGTTGGTGCCGCTACCGCCCTCAGCCAATAAATAAAACCAATGGTTTTGTACACTGCTATTGGTATGCACGCGCTCAAACTCATCCCAATTATTGCCCAAATAAGTATTGGGATGATTAAAGTCGTTGGGCTGTTGCATGCTCCGAATGGCAAAACTAGCCTCTGCTCCTATGATCCAATCAAAGGTTTCAGGCTTGGACCAATGTTGGACTAGCTTACCCATGATGTCGGAATAGGACTCATTGAGTGCGCCTGATTCGGAGCGATAAATCAAACCGGCGGTAAATTGGGTGAGGCCGTGAGCCGTTTCGTGAGCTACGATATCGATAGAGACGAGGGGATTAACTACTCCTCCCAAACTATCGCCATCTCCATAATACATGGCTTGGCCGTCCCAAAAGGCATTGCGAAAATTGCGGCCGACATGCACATGGCTGACAAGGGGATAACCCTGGTTGTCTAGGCTATTGCGACCGAGTACTTGTTGTATATATTCAAAGCATTGGGCGGTGCCCCAGTGTGCATCAGTTGCAAATTGATTACGGTCGATATTGATATTGTCCCAAGTATTGTCGTCGTCATAAAAGGGCTCCACATCGAGAAACCAGTAATACCGCGATCGAGCGTTGAGGGTGTAGATCCCTTGGCCGCGACTCAGGTCTACCAGACTAAAGCGATCGCCATTGTAGCGAGTCGTGATCTTGCGAGTGCCGCTATAAGAGGTGGCGGCAATCCCATTGGAGTCTACATCTGCATGTTGGAGGAGTTGTTCTTGCCAGATCAGCTCGCCATTGATGGCGTCGATATAGGTGTAGCTTCTCCCTATGGGAACGCTAGCGTAGATATCAAATTTGTAAGCTAGGCGCAGTTGAGAGGCGTTAAAATCGCCTTCGGGGGGACTCCAAACGATTTGCGCTTGCGGTAGGGAGCTAAGTTTGGTTTCCCACTGGTACTGCTCCGCGGGATGGGCCAGTAAGGCTTGCTGAAAAGCTTGATTTTGATTGATGAGCGGTAGTTGAGCGTTCTCCGAAGGAGCAAATAATAAACCACCCATCGACACCAAATCTCCCGCATCATCGAGATGTAGGATCCAAATCCCCCCCTCAATCGGATAAGCTCCTTGCTTTTGCTGGAGACGGATATGAGTCATGCCTAACTCATCCGTTTCGCGGCGAAGCTCGTCAAAATCAAAGGCTTTGTCTTGTTCCAATAGGTTTTGGAGATAAGTGTCAAAGGCCGTGAGCTCAATATTTTGCGGATGTTTGAATCGCACAAAAGAGGGCAGCGTTCGGCCCGGCCGAAAATAGATCGTGTCAGCCTCTGGAAGATGAAGGGGGAGGGGAGAGGCCCAAGTGGGGAGGGCCAACAAAATCCCGAAGGTGGCTAGGATGAGAGCTTTGTACATGGAGTCGCAGGCTTTATGTATAGAACGTAAAAAGACGCCCCAAAGGCAATGACAAAAATAGGCCTGAATGACAAAGCCAGGACCTGTAAATAGGCCCTGGACTTAACATTATTGGACATGTTAGGGAAAATGCTTAGTGCGTCTCCTCTTTCAAAAGCTCCGGAAACTTGGCCTGGAAACGTTTGAGACGAGGGATTGATACCGCCTGAACGTAAGGCTGGTTGGGATTGAGGCGCTCAAAATCCTGATGGTAATCTTCAGCATCATAAAAGACCTCAAAAGGCACCACTTCCGTTACGATCTTGGCATCAAATGTACCAGCCGCTTCTAATTCTTGGATATAGCTTTCGACGATCTGTTTTTCACTCGCATTTTGGTAGTAAACCATAGAGCGATATTGAGGCCCACGATCCGGTCCCTGGCGGTTGGGGGTAGTCGGATCGTGAGAACCAAAAAAGACCTTGACCAAAGTAGCATAATCTACCACTTCTGGATCATAATATACTTCGACGGCTTCAGCATGCTTGGTGCGACCGGAGCTAACTTGCTGGTAAGTTGGATTTTTGATTTCGCCTCCAGAGTAGCCAGAAACGGCTTCTTCCACGCCTCTGACAGATTCATAGATGGCTTCGACACACCAAAAACATCCGCTAGCAAAGTAGGCTTTGCTGAGCTTATCGAGCTCTTCAGTATTGACAGTTTTGATCGCTGTTTGTTCTGCGCTTTGGCGGCTGTTTTGCTGCATCGAGCAAGCCGACAAGGAAAGGAAAAGAATAGATAATAAAATTGAATAAC
>JBCAWW010000891.1:0-2891 GCA_038534415.1 Bacteroidota bacterium
CATAATTCAGTTGGTGTGAGCTGGGCATACAATTCAAATTGATTAGGGAAGGTTTAGCTATTTAATATACAGTTTTCCCTACACTTTACCCGCTCTCCAACTCTATCCTATCGCCGCTAGCTTTCGATGCATCACTTTAAACCAAAGGGGAGGCATCAACGCCATTACCATCATTCCAGGGTAGCCCGTTGGCATTTGAGGGGCTGTGTCATAGTGTCGCAAGATTTGATATTTGCGACTCGCCTGAAAATGGTGATCAGAGTGTCGTGAAAGTTCAAACAATAACAACCGTCCTAAAACATGGTCAGAATTCCAAGAGTGGTGCGGCCTCACGCGCTCATAACGATCCTCCTTCCGTTCTCTCTCTAGACCATAATGTTCGATGTAATTCACCGTTTCCAGCAATAGAATGCCGATTAATGCGGCCGGTAAAAAGTACACCACCCCTATCCATCCAAATACCAGGCCAATCCCAAGGATCAAAGCCAATTGAAATACTTGAAAGCGAATCATCTCGTTTTGCCAAGAAAAGAAAGGGATTGATTTACGGCTCAGCCGAACGCTTTCTAGCTTCCATGCGGATAAATAGCTGTAAAAAATTGATCGCGCCCAAAAAGTATAGACCAACTCTCCATAACGAGCAGTTGCCGGATCTTCTTCCGTCGCCACCCGTTTGTGATGTCCTCGATTGTGTTCAATAAAAAAGTGCATATACAAGGAACTCATCAAGGCGAGCTTGGCAAGCAATTTTTCATGCTTCTTAGCCCTATGCCCCAATTCATGCCCCACATTGATCCCAAATACTCCGCACATCAGCCCCATCCCAAACACCAGCCCGATTCCTTCACTGAGCGTTAATGGGACATTGCTTACCACCCACAAGAAGGCAAATAGGGCTACGTACTGTATCCCCACCATCATATAAACCAACCAATCGTAAAAAGGATCGACCTTGGCAACCGCTTCTTCGGCCGCATCCATATTTTCGGTCCGCGGGCTGAGAAACAATTCCAACAAAGGGATCATCCCAAATGCATACACCAATGGTAGCCATGCCCACCAATCACGCCACATCAATGCAAGGGCAAGACAGATAGGTAAACTGACGGTTGTCAAGTATTTGAGGGCACTAATTCTCCGGGCGAGCATAACTTCTTTTTAAGAAAGATAAGATATAGCTCGCAAAAAGTAAACTATTTACAACAAAATAGTTTACATCAACATTTATTGGATTACCAACTTTTGATAGGCAGAGCGCTCTCCTTTCACTTCCAATAGGTAGACGCCACTACTGATACCAGCCAGTTCGATTTCTTCTTTTCCAGTCCCTAAATCGGGGAACGCAGCCACGATTTTTCCGTCTAGACTATGCAGCAATATCTCATAGCTCCCTTGGGGGGGATTTTCGAGCGTAACAAACACTTTATTTGTGGCTGGGTTGGGATATAAATCTATGCCATAAGGATCTGCCGCTGGGTCGATACCACTGGTAGTAGAGCTAATCTGATAGATATTCCCCTCATCATAGGCCGCGACGTAGAGTTCGCCGGAGGCGTCTTGCCCAAAAGAACTGATCTGCTGGGTACCCAATAGCTTACCATGCTCTACCAGATTGTATTGACCTCCGCCAGCGGGCACCAAGGTCCAAATATTGCCAGATTCGTAATCACCAAATACATAGCTCCCTTGCAGGGGAACGTAGGTATCTCCCCGATAGACATAGCCACCCGTCACAGATTTACCAGTATTGAAGCCTTGCAAATAGGTATGTAGCGGCGGTGTGTAGAGATTGGCATTACCGCATCCAGTGCCATTAAAAGGAGCATTACCTTCGATACAGCGCCAGCCATAGTTTTGTCCACCAGCCGTACCAGCCCACTCAACACTCACCTCTTCGTATTGATTTTGGCCGACATCAGCCACCCACATATCTCCGGTTTCTTTGTCAAAAGACATACGCCATGGATTCCGCCAACCAGAGGACCAGATTTCGTCTAAGGTGCTGGTATCATTGACAAAGGGATTATCATTGGGGATTCCATACCCACTCGGCACATCAACATCTAGCCTTAGTATCTTCCCGAGATAGTCTTTCATATTTTGGGCGCGATTACCGGGATCGCCACCGCTTCCGCCATCCCCCATCGTAACGTACAAATAGCCGTCAGGTCCAAAAGCCATATCCCCAGCGTTGTGGTTGGCAAAAGGTTGCGGTACGTCTAGCAATACCTCTTCCGAGAGCGAATCCGCTTTGTTGGGATCATTGGCTGACCGGCTAAATTTCGAGACGCGCGTTCGGCCATCGCCGAAAGTATAATTGACATAAAACAAACCATTTTGGTCATATGAAGGGTGAAAAGCCAAGCCCAACAGACCTCGTTCATTACGATTGTCCAATACCACAAGACGAATATCCAAAAAAGGATCAGTCAAGATTTGTCCGTTGCTATCAGCGATCATAATACGGCCTGATTTTTCTAGCACAAACAACCTACTATCTCCCGCGCTGACGATCGCTACAGGCTGATCGAGTCCACTCGCAAAAGGCACTAGATTCACCGGCGCCTGCCCAAAAGCAAGCTGCCAGCACAAAACAAAATTTAAAAGGAGTAACTTTTTCATATTCATAGCGTCAAAAGAGGCGTTTCGGTAAATGTTAGCTGTGGTTTTTCCTTAAAAATACAAGCTTTTGGATATACGAAATGTTTCCAAAGGTCGATGATTCAGGAAGCTATTAAGCTCTGAAAAAGACGGTTATGGGAAATACTACACAAAAGATTGGGCATAAAGTCCGAAAATCAGTAGTTTTACCGCAAAATATATTCGTTCTGCTAAGGTGTATAATTTGCTAATTTAATTAAGTATCAATAACTATGCACCCGAAACATAGG
>JBCAWW010000892.1:0-2889 GCA_038534415.1 Bacteroidota bacterium
CTATCAGGCACATATGGTCTTGCTTTCGGGCATTAGCTGGGATCACATCAATGTATTTCCAACAGAATCAGAATACGAAGAGCAATTTGCCAACTTACTCAAAGCCTCACCCAAGGCAGCCAATATCATTTACGACAAAAATGATAAGCGCCTGAACAAATTAGTAGATGCGCATACTGATCCCGATACACACTACTTATACCCTTATAAAACCCCAAAATACAAGGTCAAAAACGGCACTTATACCCTAAAATTAGAAGAAAAGAGTGCCCCGATTAGCATTATTGGCAAGCATAATATGACCAATATTGCTGGCGCATGGGAAGTCTGTAAGTTGTTGGCTGTCGAGGAGGAGGACTTCTTGACCCATATCAGCAGTTTTGTAGGAGCCGGCTTACGCTTAGAGACAGTAGGCGAGGGGAGCAGAGGCTTGGTGATCAAGGATTATGCGCATGCCCCCGCCAAGGTCAAGGCTACCGTTGAAGCCGTCAAAGAGCGTTATCCCAAAAGACGTTTAGTATCTGTAGTCGAGCTGCATACTTTTAGCAGCCTCAACAAAGCCTTTTTGCCACATTACAAAAAGAGTCTCAGCCATGCAGATGTTCGGATCGTAATGGTTGATCCTCAGGCGATTGAGAAGCGTCGCATGGAGCCGATTAGCGAGGAAGATTTGAAAGCAGGCTTTGGTCACAAAGATTTGATTTGCGTGCAAAACGCAGCAGAATTAGCGAGTACACTGGCAAGCGTTCGCCAAGGCGAAAATGACGTAATTTTGATGATGTCATCAGGTAAATTTGGAGGCCTCGATCTCGAATCACTCGTCTAAATTTTTGCCCTAAAAATATAATTAGCGCCCTCAGCAAATGACTGTTGAGGGCGCTTTTTCGGCTATATGCCAGCTTTCTTTATATTAAAGCATGAAACTACTACCCACACTTACCCTCATTAGTATTTTGCTAGTGATTGCCTGGAACTACGCCGTCAATGCCATGCCCCTCAACGGTATCACCTCAGGCGAAGTCTCCGCGCTTTATCCCACTCTCATCACCCCCGCAGGCTATGCTTTCTCGATATGGGGGATCATCTATATTGGCTTATTGTCCTTTGGGATCTTCCAGATATTGCCTGCTGCGCAGAACGCTTCTGATATTGCGCTAGAAAATCGCGACTTCATCCGCAAAATGTTATTGATCAACATGCTGGGCAATGCACTTTGGCTCTTAGCCTTTCATTATCAATACATTGGTGCGAGTGTTTTGGTCATGCTCAGCATTCTGGGAACGCTTCTCCTCATCCATTTGCGCTTGTCAGAGGCAGTTTTCCCGGCATGGGTAAACTGGGCTTTTCAGATTTATTTTGGGTGGATCACCGTCGCAACCGTGGTTAATGTGTCAGTTTTGTTTTATACCCTAAATATATTCGACAATAGTAGTACGACTTGGCTGATCGTCATGCTGATTGTGGCGATGCTCATCGGTGGCTGGCTTATGTGGAATTTTAAGGCCTATGCATATCTCGGAGTCCTGATTTGGGCCTTTATCGCTATTGGCGTGAAATTGAATGGCGATTTTCCCGCTTCGACTTATGCTTATTGGCCTTGGGCGATGTCGGGATTAATGACTATGAGCATAATCATCAGATTGTTTCGACCTTAAAGGGGCTACTGGAGAATGGCCGGGATCTGAGTTGCTTACTAAACAATAACTAGCACCTAATACCTAGGCTGGCAGAGTGGTAGTCGGCTAGGGGCTGCTTCGCAGAACGCTTATCTCAAAAGAGTAGGGGAGGGAATCGTTCTGCGAAGCAGTAATAAAAAAACCTACACTAATGGTCATAATGACCATGCAAACGGTTTCAGGCCCATACGGATAAATACTAGCATTTATTAGCTTGAGTGTATGGACAAAGGTACACTACTAGCTTCTTTACTCATGCTACTGCTTTTCAGCACCCTCTTTTCTTCTTGTGATTATTTGAGCACCAATGCCGAGAGAAATAAGAGTGCGTATTTAGGCGGAGAAATGCCTTTGCAGCACGGTATGGAGCTGTTTAATCAATATTGTGCGAGTTGTCATAACTTTTCGGAAAATGGAATTGGCCCCAATCTCACTGGCGTAACCAATGAAGTTAGCAAAGAATGGTTGGTCAATTTTATTCACGATCCAACAGCGGCCATTGAGGGAGGCGACGCTCGAGCTGTAAAACTCTTTGCAAAACATAGACAATACATGCCGGCTTTCCCGATGATAGCAGGCCAGGATATGGAGGATTTGCTCAGCTTCATCCATAAGTTTTCCGAAGGAGAAAAAAGAAACAAAAACAATCGCCCCGGTGGGCTAATAAATCCGATTCCGGCAAAACTTCCCACCAGTGAATTGACCTTAGTCCTTGAGGAAGCTTTTCAAATACCCAAAAGTGCAGAAACTCCCCCTTTGACCAGGATCAACAAAATGTTTAAAGCCACCGCTGATCGTTTATTTATCCACGATCTGAGGGGTAAGTTATATGAGATTCATAGTGACAATAGCCTCATTGCATTTTTAGACCTCAAACAGGAATTGCCATATTTTATCGATTACCCTGGCAAAGCTTCTGGCTTTGGAAGTTGGGCCTTTCATCCTGAGTATGAGCAAAATGGATTGTTTTATACCACTCATACCGAGGCTCCGAAGAGCGCAAAGGCAGATTTTGGCTTTGCTGATAGTCTCAAAAACACTTTGCAATGGGTCGTGATGGAATGGAAAGCACTTGATCCTCTAGCTAAGAATTTTAAGGGCTCAAAAAGAGAATTGCGTAGAGATAATGGATTGAAACTAAGCTCCTGTACCCCATGAGCCGCAGTCATCATATCAACTCTAAGCAATTCTCTTTTTGAGCCCTTAAAATTCT
>JBCAWW010000893.1:0-2887 GCA_038534415.1 Bacteroidota bacterium
GTTTACAATTGGACGGGTAACATCAAGTTTTACGATAGAGCGCGTATCACACTTCCTCCCATCAGCTATAGCAATCAAAAAGTAAACGAGCTAAAAGTCTCGATTGAAAATATCAATGGACTAGGAGACTCTACTATCAATCAAGAAATCACCAGAAACTGGTCTGGCAATATCAGCACATTTGGGGCTCATACTTTGATTATCCAACCTGACCTCAATGCTGGTGAAAACAACTGGATCATCAAAAGTCAGCAGTTTGGTATCCTCGCTGGTGGTGGCCCTTATACCAATGGCGACAATAGCCTCATCGTAGAAAGCATCAATCTGCCCATACTTGGCAACTTGGCCAAAAACTGTTACTCATTTGAAATCTACGATACTGGGGGGGACGGTTTCGCTGGAGGCGGTTATTATCACCTCATCAGTGCTTTTGGCGATACGATTGCAACCAATGCTACGGGTGCATTTGAAGGCAGTGAAACGACTGATTTCAACTTGACTTGGGCTACCGACTTAGAGCAGGAGCTTTTACCTCAATTTGCGCAGGTATTTCCCAATCCGAGCAGTGGTCTTTTTCAGGTCCAGCTAGCTGAACGCCCCCAAGAGGCTTACGACTGGAAAGTCTACAACCTCAACGGTAGCCTTATCGCACAAGGCTCAGCTCAAAACCAAGAGCTCGCGATTGATTTAAGCAATCAAGCCAATGGCATCTACCAAATCGTTCTGCGCAGCAGCGACAAAATGTGGTCTCAAAAGCTGATCAAGCACTAAGACTTCACAAATATCTCATCAAAAACCCCGCATAGGAGCTTCCTTTGCGGGGTTTTTGTATAGGTTCAGAAATGGTCAGTATTGGGGCCAAAAGGTCAAGTCACTTTGTCGCAAATCTCGGAGATTGCCTTCGGATTTAACACTAAATGATTATGAAACGCCTTAATTTTTTTCTCTTGATTTTTGTGGGCAGCCTACAATGGCTCAGCGCCCAAAACATCGAGCGCAATCTCACCCTCGTCGAAATCGTCACCGGAACTTGGTGCTATTTCTGTCCGGGCTCTGCCTGGGGCGCGGACGATTTAGTTGAAAACGGACACAATGTCGCAATACTTGAATATCACGGAGGCGATATTTTTGAGAACCTAGATTCGGAAGCCCGCATCGATTATTATTTAGCGAATAGCTATCCGACCATTCGTTTCAATGGCCGCAATGAAATTGTAGGCGGCAGCAATACCAGCTCCTCTTACCCCAACTATCTCAGTACACTCAACTCGATTGATACGGCTAGTGCCGATTTCAGATTAGAGATGGACCTCACCCCAGGCAGTCAAAACACCATGGAAGTCAAAGTCAAATTGACCAAACTGACCCATGATCCCACTCCCAACTTGCGCTTACACCTTGCTTTGACTGAGTCTCATATTTCCCACAATTGGTTTTCTTTAGATGAGGTCAATTTCGTGGTCCAAAAGATGTATCCCAACGCCATGGGCACCAGCCTAGGTTTGAACAATTTGGGGGATACTGCCTCCGTCCAATATAGCATTGCTGTAGATTCTAGCTGGAATATTGGGCATTTTGAGCTGGTCGCCTTTCTCCAAAATGAGCTCAGCAATAAAATCTATAATGGACAAAAACGTGGCTTAAGAGCCGCAATCCACCCCCATGATGCCAGCATTAGCGCTATCAATACTGACTTTGACAAATCCTTTTGCGCCGATGATTTTGGTCCCCACATAGAAATCACCAATTGGGGGCTTGATCCTCTGACTACAGCCGAGATCGTCTATACCATCAATGGGGGAGTGCCATCCATCTATCAGTGGACCGGTTTTGTGGAAACTTACGAAAAAGCCAGCGTCCAACTACCCGCTATCTCTTTTACGACTCAGGAATCCAATAGCCTGGTAGTGAAAATTCAAAGCCCTAACGGACAAGTCGATCCCAATATCTCCGACAACAGCAAACTCCTCAACTGGGAGGGCTTGTTTAGCGTGGAGGGACAGCACGCGCTTTACCTCAAACTCGACAACCTCGGTACTCAGACCACTTGGGTACTCAAAGGCCCATTTGGTTTGATCGCCACAGGAGGACCCTATGCTTTTATGGATACGGTACTAAAGACGATTCCCGTTGATATCCAAAACTATGGAGTACATGAAACCGAATGTTATGCCCTTGAGTTTTACGACTCCGCTGGCAATGGTATGACATGGGATTTTGATGGTACACCCGGTTATTATTATCTCATAAATCCGGTCGGCGATACAGTTGTCAAATCCGACGGAAACTTTACAGACTTTGAGGTATCTAACTTTACCCTTAAGTGGGCTACTGATGTAGAAGCAGAGCTAGCGATGGATGCGATCCAAGTTTTTCCTAACCCAGCCCAAGAGCAGATAAACATCAAAATAACTGAGCGTTCTGCGCAGCAGTATCAATGGAAACTAATTGATATACAAGGTCGTATAATCTTAACTGGCAATGAAAATCGTTCCGAATTTTCCTTAGATCTCTCCAATCAAGTCAGTGGACTTTATCAATTGCTGATTGAAAGCGAATCCGGGATCTGGACCGAAAAGATATATAAGCGATAAGCCTTTATTGAAGAGATGGCCTTTGGCCGAACGCTTATCATCGAGTGTTAGGGCTGGTGGATTCGCAAGGATCACCAGTCTTTTGCTTTTCCGGTTTTAGGCGATGGTTTGCGGGTTTGAGTGAGATTTTTTTGCCTTCGGCGAACGCTTATTCGCATGTTAAAGGCTCACATAAACAAATCTCATTATGAACTTCACAGCAAACAAACGTCCTTTTTTTCTTACAATCCTCGTATTGAGTGTATTTAGTCTCTCAGGCTGTTTCAGAGATCAGGTCAACCTAATTTGTCAAC
>JBCAWW010000894.1:0-2883 GCA_038534415.1 Bacteroidota bacterium
TTGTTTCCCGCTTAGCGCTACCGAATGGAGTCAGCCTGTCAATCTGGGGTCAGTGATCAATTCACCCGGCGACGATGATGCGCCCCGCCTTTCTCCCGATGGCAAAGCCATTTATTTCAATTCCAACGGACATGGTGGCAATGGGGATCATGACGTATTTGTCTCCTATCGTTTGGATGATAGTTGGCGACGTTGGAGTGAGCCCGAAAACTTGGGAGCTCCGATTTCATCTCCTGGCTATGACTTTGACTTTATGATCACTCAAGATGGCAAAGAAGCTTACTGGGCCTCCAACTTTAAGAGCTCTGGTAGCAATGACATCTTCAAAATGGCCATCGGCGAGTGTAAAGTAGATTTATATCCTGAAGGCAACCACACACTCTGTGAGGGTGATATGTATGTTTTAGAAGCAGGCTTTGCCCCCGGACAAGACATCTCTTATCGCTGGTTGGTAGATGGCAAAGAGATTCCCGGCGCAACCACTCGTCAGTTGAGAGTCAGAGCCTCAGGCGATTATCAAGTTGTCCGTATTCAAGGCAATTGTCGGGCGACCTCTCCCCCTAAGAGTATCCGGTTTGTCCCCCCTCCAGCTGCGGATTTTTCAGCCCCTTCCGATGTACTTTGTTTGGATGATTCTTTGGTGCTGACGGCTGACTCGCCGAACGCCACCTCTTATCAGTGGATCAAAAACGGCCTCGATATTCCCGCTGCCAAGGCAGACAATTATTGGGTCAAAACGCCCGGAGAATATTCAGTCAGAGTGTACCGCGGAGAATGTATCCAGACCTCAGAAAGCCTCAATTTACAACGTCTTACTCCTCCCGTTATCTTTTCGGGTGGTGATACGATCAATGGCCTTCTGCCCGTGCTCCCCAAATGGCTTTGGACCAATAAAGTGCCTTATCAAAAAGGAGATACCTATATCCGCGACCTCGTCGCCAATGCCAATGGAGAGACTTTTGTCCTCCACACCCTAGCCAAACGAGGCCGCTATTATGACCAAATCACGGGCTTTTTTGCCAATGGGCTTTATCGCACCAGCTTCCCCGAACAGCAACGCAACGATCTGAGCCATCGCTTGATGGCAGTAGATCCCAATGGCAATTTGGTGGTCGGTTCGGAAGAGGATTACTTGATAAAATATTATCCTGACGGCCGCATCATGTGGCGCGTAGAAGCCGAGATTCCAGAGTTAAACGGTGTTACGACCGATCCACTTGGCAATATCTTTACTTATGGTCGCTTCAAGGAGCAGCTGCAAATTGGCAAAAGAGTGGTGGCAGCGCCCAAGCGCGGCGGGATGTTTATTGCGAAACATAGTCCATCGGGCGAAGTGCTATGGCTCAAAGTCTATGGCGTAGACGGTAGTAAATTTCCTTTTGGCAACGCAATCCACGCAGACTGTGAAGGCAATATTTACCTTGCTGGTGGCATGGACTTGATTGCCAACTTCAAAGATCAGGTAGTGCGCGCCTCCTTGCGTGAAAACAGTTATTTTCTGGCCAAGTTTGATACCCATGGACGCTTGCAATGGGCACGGCGGGCGACCACCCGCAAGACAAGAAGCCAAACCCTTGATGTTCACACCGATTGCCAAGGCAATAGCTTTTTGATGCTCAACCGTGAGCTATTTCGTTATGATGCTGCCGGTCGTGAACTTTGGACGGGCAAACTCCTTTCCCCGGACGACAACTATGTCAATCAGGCTCGTATTCATAGTTCAGGGGGAGATTTGTATGTCTCAGGCATCACCAATCGAGGCGAAAACTTTGTAACCAAACTCAACCGCCTCAATCGTCAAATCATTCTTTGGGAAGACAAAGGTGGCGAAGTCGGCCCTGATTATCTACCAGCAATTGGGGGTTTTGAGGACGAAATCTTTGTCTCGGGATTAAGTAAGTCCAACAACTTTCCGGGGGTACAATTTGACCTTACCAGTAAGTCTAATGGCTTTTTGATGAAATACGCTCCCCCTTCCTACGTGAGTGAACGAGAGCCTATCGAAATCTGCAAAAACGAACCCGTCACCCTTTTTGTCAAAGAACGTAAAGGCGTACGTTACCAATGGTTTCGTAATGGCAAATTGCTCACGGGAGACACCAAGCATGTACTCGTCACTGCGATGACTGGCACCTACGAATGTCAAATTCTCACCCTCGCCTGTGTGCAGCGCTCTAAGCCGCAGCAAGTAATCAAATGTGGCGATGACCCGATTACTTCTCCCCAGCAAACGGCACCACCGATCACAGAGGTGCCCGATATCAGCGCTAATCCAGAAGTTCCAGAACCGATACTCAATGAACCAGAACCGATCATATTGACCGATTTGGATACGGATTCGAAAGGCAGACCGCAGCGCCTCAAAAATAGAAGGGTCAAAGAACAAGAGATCATTACCATCAATAGCACGGAGGCTACTCTTTATGTGTGGGATCACGCTGCCGAAGATCTCGACACTGTTTCCATCAATGTCAACGGTCAGTGGATATTAGAAGGCTACCAATTGGTCAAAGCCAAGAAAGTACTGAGTCTAGACCTTAAGCCGGGCAACAACTACATTATGCTGTACGCCCATAACCTCGGTACCCAACCGCCCAATACGGCAACTTTGCTAGTTGATGATGGCACTCGTCAAAAGAGTTTGCAGCTACGCTCTACCCTCAAAAACTGTGGGATGTTGATTGTTAGGGTAGAATGAAATAATTTGAGTGAGTAAATGCTTATTTCATGAAACGATCTCTCAAAATCATCTTGGTACTCGCGGCAATACTCGTCATAGGGATTCCATTAGCACTCTTTGTTTTCTTTGTTCGTAACGATGCTCCCATATTGCATGGTGAGGTGCAATATCATCTAGCTTACAAAGAAGAATTGACCTTAGAC
>JBCAWW010000895.1:0-2877 GCA_038534415.1 Bacteroidota bacterium
CACCCCAAAACTATTGCAGAAAGTTTCCCGAACAGATATTGCTTCCTATTTGGGGATTAGTAGAGAAACGCTAAGTCGAATAAGAAAACGGCGGTGATTTTGTGACATTGGTCAAATCAATCCAATTAGTATCTGCTTAGTTTTATCATGAAGTTTTTCTAAACCATCAATGATGAAACTAACATCTCTCTTATTGTTTGCGCTTTTGGTGTTCAACACGAATATCTCAATTGCGCAGAACACAAAATCAAAAAGTATGAATAGTTTAATGGAAAAAATCTTAACAGAAAGAAAGGCAACCCCAGAAGATGCACTACAAGCATTTGATGGTTTACCTCCCGCATCATTGGAATTTATGCATGGCAGATGGAAAGGTTCCGAAATAGAAACCGGTCACCCTATGAATGGGCTTCTAACCCATTCGGGATGGTATGGGAAAATATTCGAGAATAATGAAGAAGTTCACCCGTTGGTATTTTTTGGAAAAGACAAAAAAGAACTCTATTCACTCGACCCTGCCTATTTGCCTCTTGATTTCAAGATGCCCAAAAGTGATTTACTCGGTACTTTGATGAAAAAGTCACGAATCGTACTTGAAACAACAGAAAGTAAAGCCCGCCTCAGAAACATTGAGTACCGGGGCAAAGTATGTGCAACGATGGCTTATGATGAAAAGCCGATATTCGACATGTTTGCAAAGATTGATGATAATCGGGTTTTGGGAGTCATGGATCTTAAAGGTAATCCGCTCCCTTATTTTTTTGTGTTAGAAAGAGACGATGATTCGGCTTATGAGATTGCTCCATTCAAGGCAAAAGAGAAAAAATTCATGGAGTTGTTTGATATGGAAGTTCAAAATCGTGCTTTCGCATTAAAAGGAGGTATAAATGCAAATGCTAAGGCTTCAAATGAAGGTGATAAAATCTTTTTTGGTGCTTGGGTTGATTTTGAGGAGTACCTTCAGAAAAAGTATGCTCCATTTGCAGAAAAATATGAACTTTCTCAAGAGCCTAGATCAATGGCAAAAATACAAGCAGGCTTAGGGGAGATTGCGCTTAATATTTTACCAGATTCTGTCATGCGGGAAGGAATGCGTAATCAAACGATCAAATACCTAGAAAAATTAAAAGAATTGCAAGGTGTAGCCCCTAAAGAGGACGTAGATTTCTTTGATTTTGTCGTAAAGCAGGAAGAGTTACAAATTGATGCCTTACAATTCTGGATAGATGGAAAAAATGAAGAGGCAGCCAAATTACTCAGGAATTTTATGATCGAAAATCAATAAATTCTTTGTCTAACAATGTGTGAAACGGCAATATAGCCTATCTGTCTATACTTAGATTAGAGTAAGAATCGAATAAGCCTGTGCCTAACATAGTATATACCCAATCAGTCCGCATAGGGCTGATTGGGTATATACAAAAACGTTAGCATACCCGTCTTAAAGTATTAAGAAAAAAGTACTTAGTAGAAAGACCCTTGCAGATTCCTAAGACCCTTTTTGTTTGTGCTTAATGATCCCGAGGCTCCGGCTTGCCTGCGCGTCAAACTGAGGGCTGAGGCATTGGTTTACGCTTCGCGGAACGCTTCTCTCTTTCGGCCTATGCAATACGCGCCCCTCCGTTTATTTTCTGCTTCGCAGAACGATTATCAGCGTTCCGCGAAGCGGGGATCTCTGAACCACCCCGCTCGCTTGGCTCGCTGCCCCTCCTTAGAAATGAGGGGCAATAACCACTTTGCCTTGCTTTGGAGTTGAGCGTTCCGCGAGGCGGAAACCCATAAGTTTCCGCCTCGCTTGATGCATTACAGACTCTCTAAATACTCGATCATGAGATTGACGCCCTCTTGGTCTAAGATGGTAGTGCCGATAAATGGCATTTCTCGATCCAATAATGCATTGGAGATTTTCTCTTCTTCAAAGAGGATTCCGCTTTGCTCTAGCGGCGTCTCATATCTAAAATCAAATTGCCGCTCTGTGGCGTAGTCCCATCCACTGGGATTGTGGCAATGGGCACAGTTTATATCTAGATATGCTCGCCCTCTTTCAGATAAAGCGGCACTGGCGTCATTGTAATCAACGATCTTAGAAACCTGATTTACGTCAAAATCGTTTAGCGCTCCCACGGCTTGCAAATGAAGAAGCTGATTAAGCTCCGTTCCGTTTCGCTCAACCATGCGATTTAAATTGCGCAATGTGGGACCGATTGGGCTTATGGATGAATTTGACTGATGACAAGTCATACACTCGTTTTGACTCGGTACATGATAGAGCGTTGATTGACTACTGCCATCAGCACTAATCCAATTGACCTGGGTATCAGAACCATCTAGAGCCAGCGTCGCCTCAGTTTGGTCCGAATTCCAGCGATAGGTGGCAATATTCCATGTCCCGCTTTCTTTGATCTCTAGTCGCGTTTCGATGATCCGCTTGCCCAAACTCGCATCTCTCTCGTCATTTTGATAAAAGAAAGTTTTCGTCAAAATGCTGCCATCGGGATATTCAATCGTCCCGTCATTCAATCTTGTCATCTTTGTCCCTGCGGGAACTTTCACCAATCGTTGTTTGTGCGCATAGTCCGTAAAGAGAATCGAACTTAGTTCCATCAAATGGTAGTCGTCGGCTGGGATCAGATCAGCAGGGTCTCCGGTAAAGATATTATAGGCTGAAAGATTTTGCTCGAAGACAGTGGTTTGTGGGAAAGTGAAATCAGGAATCCTTACCTCACCATTAGGTCCCACTCGGTCTGGGTTACAAGCAATTATGATCACAGAAATGAGTCCAATTATACAAATTATCGTTTTTTTCATTGATGTTTTTTCTTTTCGGTTGACTAAAACGGGGCGGTCTATATGCCACGGGTAAATGGGAGAATGATG
>JBCAWW010000896.1:0-2873 GCA_038534415.1 Bacteroidota bacterium
TGCATATGATTATCATATGCAATCCATAAGTGCCAGCAGCTAGATCGGCGCCTTCGATTTGTACGTCTTGGCTAAAGCTGATCACAGTATTTTCGTTGGCTCCCGCACGCCATACTTGCTCCATGGGTACGATGTTGCCCCAAACCGGACGATCGTTCACCGAAGGTGCAGAATAAGTAATGCTCACCTCTGTAAGACCTACCGTTTGCATGATCCTCACCTTTTGACTCGCCTGCGGCAAAGTAATACTGGATTGGGCTAGCAAAATGCCAAGCGAAAATAGGCCCATTAGACTGAGAATAGTTCTTTTCATCATAGTAGAATTAGCTTTGTGTTCTTTGCTGCAAAATATGATGTCCATGAGTAACAAATTTGCGAAAAAGTCTTACTGGACGAATCTAACTACGCTAATCTTGCCATTTTCGACCGTATAGATGGCTACGGCCTTGATGATACGACCATTGCTAAAGCCAGTAACATTTTCATGATCGATCACCGTATTGCCCAAGACGATACGATTGACTAACTCACAATGCAGCTCGGGGGTGTTTTCAAACATAGGACCATAGTTGGGACCCATTTTGTCTTTGCCGGTATAATAAAGCTGATCTGGATAGCCATAGATTTGCACACTATCCGCATAGCAGTCGACAAAAGCCTCGATATTGCGTTGATTATAGGCATTGAGTTGACGCTGAGCCATGATTTCGGGGGAGTTGGGTACTAGGGCTTCTGCATCATAGGCTACTCCCTTGCGGACGACCACCGAGAGGGCGCGCAATTGGGCTAAGTCATCCAAAGGATTGCCGTCGAGTAATATAAGGTCGGCGGCGAAGCCTGCTTTGAGCTGTCCCATCGTTTTGGCTTGGCCTAGCATTTTGGCGCCATTGAGAGTGGAGGCTTGCAAGATTTGGGCATTACTCAAGCCCGCGGCTTGCATGGCTTGGAGTTCTGCGAAGTAGGAAGAAGCATGAAGGGTACCAATATTACCCGCATCTGTGCCTGTAACCACATTGACGCCTGCATCCATGAGGAGTTTGAGATTGTGCTGCATCACCGCTTGATCCTTGTCCTGTGGTGCTTCAGCGGTCTGAACCCGTTTGATCCATGCTGGCACTTCCTCCTCCGATAGGTGTGCTAAGTCCATCAAAGAGCCCAGCGTAAAGGGATTGGCAAGCGCATAATCCTCGGCCGTGATATTGAGGTGCTTAGAAAAGACCTCCATATAATTATGGCCGACCTCAAGGGTTGGGATATAACTCACCTTGTTTTTGACCAAGCCTTGCGCAAAGGCCTGATCTACTTTCTCATCCTCTACACTATGAACCAAGATATCACAACCAGCCTCTACCGCTAGTTTGGCTGTTTCAAATTGGGTGGCATGAACCGCTACGGGGATATTGTTGGCGTGACTTTCTTCGATGGTGGCTTTGACGATCTCAAAATGATCTTGAGCATTTTGACCGGGTAAAACGATATACCAAATCTTGATAAAGTCAGGCTTGAAAGGGAGCTGCTTTTGGACGAGGGCGCGGGCTTCAGCAGCATTATTGACTTTGACGATTGGGGCATCTTTTACCGCCAATTCCTCGGGTTGGTAGGTCGAAATGAGGGGACCCGTTACAAATAATTGCGGCGCGACCTCTGCTTTGGCCTCTTCTCTCAACATATAATTAGACATCGGTCCTCCTACATCACAAGTATAAGTAATGCCCGCGGCGAGATAGCGTTGAAAAAAATCGGGGGCTTGGGCGCGTACCCATTCGATCTGCTCCTCGTATGGCTTGATGGCTCGCAAATCAATCGCATCAGGCCGCGTATAAAGTCCTCCTGATTGAAAGTAATGCACATGCCCGTCCATCAATCCCGGCAAAACAAAGCGCCCATTGCCTTCGATGGTGCTATCTGCTTCCGGTTCTCTATTGGTACCGATTTCGGCTATTTTGTTGCCTTTGATGAGGATATAGCTAGGCTTAGAGGTCTTATTTTGGCTAGGGTCGACTAGTCGAACGTTTCTAATCAGCAGACTTTGCTGTGCTTGCAATTGGAGCCCCGCTAAAAGGGCGAGAGTGAGAAAGAGATTTTTGATAACAATCATAGCGGTTCGCGGTATTTATTAGTGCTAACGAAGATTACCAAAAAGCATTTCAAATGCCAGAATTACCTGAAGTAGAAGGATACAGGCGTTACCTAGAAGGGACCGCTCTGAACCAAAATATCACTGCCGTGGAGGCGATCAATGAAGGTCGGATGCTAAGAGGCATGCCTCTGCAGACTTTGCGAGACGCCTCCATCGGCGAACGCTTCGTCGCTACCAGCCGGATAGGTAAGTTTTTGTTTATGCATCTGAGCAATCAAAAGATTCAAATGTGGCATTTTGGTTTGACGGGGGAACCCATTTATTATCAAACGGCTGAAGAGAAACCTCGCTTTGCGCGCTTGATTTTTCATTTTGACTCAGGCTTTCAGTTGGGCTTTAACTGTATGCGTAAATTTGGTCGCCTTGATTTATTAGATGATGTCTCCAGCTACCAAAAGGCTAATAAGCTAGGCCCTGATGCTACTCAGATTGGTGAGCAAGCCTTTATTGCTGCGCTCCAAAACCGCAAGACCATGATCAAGCCTGCCTTGCTCCAGCAACAACATTTTGCAGGCATTGGTAATTGGATTGCTGATGAAATGCTTTTTCAGATCAACCTCCACCCAGAAACGCGCTGCTTCGCAATCTCCGATACTCAGTACAAAGCAATGTATAAGGTCATGCAAGAGATTCTAGATACAGCCATCAACCTAGATGCGCATTACAAAGAGTTTCCTGACCATTTTATGGTAGAACGACGCTGGAAAAAAGGCGCTTGCCCAAGGCATGAAAC
>JBCAWW010000897.1:0-2872 GCA_038534415.1 Bacteroidota bacterium
GTGATCATGAAACAAGTGTGGCGGCGATTTACTGATCACGGAAGTTTATGCTCAAGATGAACTTGCCTACTATTTCTTTTTATGCATGAATTGAGCTCCCTACACTACTACTACAAGCTTCTATTTTTCGTCTAAGACAGCGATTCGGAATCGCTCTAAGGTTGCCTCCTCATGGGCATACTGCATGATTTTTGTGATTTTATCTACGATTTCAGGCCTTGCTGAAGCGAGGTCATTTTGTTCCAATGAATCGATCGCTAGATTATACAAAGTCATCGAAGCAAGGCTGTCTTTTAGATTTTTACGGATTCCTTTCCAATCTCCCATCCGGACTGCCTGCTGCCCGCCATAAGCAGGAAACTCCCAATACAAATAATCGTGAGCGACTTGACCTGGCGTTCCCCGCAGGGTAGATAAAAAACTCAAACCATCGACCTCAGCAGGCACTACTTGCTCCGTCAACTCACAAAGAGTCGGCAATAGGTCCTGAAAAGCAGAGACATGCGTACTCACACTGGCGGGCTCAATTTTTCCGGGCCATGCGGCAATCATCGGAACTCGGATCCCGCCTTCATGGGCAAAACCTTTGCCCCAGCCATATTCCGTTTTGAAGGGTTGAGCACTATCAAAAAAGGGCGTATCCGCGCCTCCAGTATAAGTGGGGCCATTATCGCTGCTAAAAATGATCAAAGTGTTTTCATACAATCCCAGCTCCTTTAGCTTTTGTACCATCTCCCCTACTTGCTCATCCAAATAGGAAATCATGGCCGCATAGGTAGCTCTTGGATATTGACAAGGAAAGTAGCTTTTGGCAGTATGTGGCTCCTCGGGGCCAAACTTTTCCCGATAATGATTGACCCATTGCTCGGGAGCCTGCAAAGGCACATGCGGCAAAGGCGAAGCATAATAAAGGAAAAAAGGCTCTTCTTGGTGGCGTTCGATGAAGTCGAGAGCCTCAGCTTGCATCAAAGTCGGAGCATACTCATTTAAGCGAAAATCAGCATAACTGGCGGGATCATTGGGATCAGCACCTTCGGCCAAATTGGCGTGGGGAGGGACCATTTTGTTGTTGAGGAGATGTCTCTCTTCATTGCGCCACAAATGCATCGGAAAAAGTGTGTGGGCTTGACGCTGGCAATTGTAGCCATAAAAAAAGTCAAAGCCCTGCTTATTCGGCACCCCCTCGGTAGTAGGCGCGCCTAAGCCCCATTTGCCAATGATAGCAGTTTTGTAGCCAGCCGACTGCATGATTTCCCCTACCGTAAGGATCGAATCTGGCAAAGGCCTTTGCCCTTCCAAAAATGGATTTTCAAACATCGCTTCATAATCCCAGACTTTGCCCCTTTCCTTCCATTCATCATTGCCTCTGATGTGAGCGTGCCCAGTGTGCTGGCCGGTCATCAAAACACAGCGAGCGGGTGCACAGACTGGTGCCCCGCTATAATGCTGCGTAAATTTCATCCCCGATGCCGCTAATGCATCTAGATTGGGGGTTTCGATCAAAGACTGACCATAGGCCCCGAGTTCGCCATAGCCCAGATCATCGGCCAAGATATAAATGACGTTGGGTTTGGGATCGACCTTAGGTGAACAGGCAATCGCGCCAAAGAGGAAGACATACAGTAGTTTTTTCATCGAGCAGCTTTTGCTCTAATTTACAAAGCTGTGCCTTCGATCAAATAGCCATCATGGGTTTTAATTTGGAAGCCTGTGATTTTTCCCTCCGCTTCGCGGAACGTACAGACATCCCCAAGATTATTGAAATAAGTACCGTCTTTGCGAGGATAGAGCAGATACCAGTGGTACATATTTTGGTTTGACCAAGCAAACTCTAAGCGGTCAGCTTTAGAGACAACTTTAACCTTGATGAGTTTATCTCCAATGGTCAAGACGCTACCCGAATCAGGCTGCACACTGTATTCGCCTTGAAAACTCATCGCTCTGGCCGAATCTTCGGCCGTATAGAGGTAATTGCTGATATTGGGGCCATTATCAAACCACTCTAGCTCATCCCATCGGCCTTCTAGTGCATAGGCTTTACTGCCAAAAGCTTCTTTAAGGCTGGTTAAGCCTACTATTTTTCCTTCCATTTGGAAAGCAATTGGATAGGCATATTCGATTATTTCTTCTAAATACTCATTGACCAATATTTCTTTTGTCCCCACCTTGATGCGGTACTCTTGGCCAAGAATTTCTTCAAAGCTAATTCTAGCAAAAAACCTTTCCCGCACATTGCCTGTAGGGTCTTTGGCTACTAATTGGAGTAACAACTCATCAGCATTCCATCCTTTGGTATTGGCTTCTCGTCTTTGTATGATATGAAAGACCTGTGTCAAAGCTTCGAGATTAGAAGAGCTTGCGCCGTAGGATTCAGCCATATATTGGTTAAGATTGTCAATCGCGTGAAAGTCTGGACTTTCCCAATCCCGATTAGCGTTTAGGGCCACTTCCCCCTTGAGAGCGTCCGCCATGATTTGGGGGATCAATTGAGAAAAAAGGGGATCCATGTTCTTTTCTAAGGCTTGCTTGTGTTCTTTAGATTGATCCAAAACTTCAGAAGGAGTGGCATAGCGTGTAAATCGCCAGATGACTAGGTACTCATCACTGCTTAAAGGTTGCTCTCCTTGCTCAAAGTCCTGGCTGATAGGCGTAGTGCAAGCAAAACTGAAGAAGAGAACAAAAAGACTGAAGAAAATTGAAGGTTTCATAAACGTAATTTTGTAGATGATTTTGAAATCATCCAAATCTATGCGGATGAGTTGTGAGCAATGTCAAGAAAGTAAAGAGAAATGTTAAAGTTGTTAACAACTCGCCAATTGAGTCTTAAATTGAGGTAGCTGACTGAGCATCAAGCCGTATAAGGCAAGGCCTA
>JBCAWW010000898.1:0-2866 GCA_038534415.1 Bacteroidota bacterium
TGTTGTCAGCGAGATAATGAGGCGGATAACCATAGCGTTGATCAGGGCGTCCGGGTACCACATAGGTGTCATACTCTGGAAAGTAGAGCATGAATTCATCTAGATTGGTAAAGTCTTCAAACTCCTTATCAAAGCGAGACTGATAGCGATTGCTGGTGATCACAAGGCGATAGGTGACCTCCAATTGGTTATAAGCATCCATGAGAACCTTGGTCATGCCGCTTTCGTCCGCATACTTTTGGCGGATGATGTCGTCTACTTCGGAGATATTGACGCCGGGATTGAAGTTGATGAGAGTCTTGAAATATTGCTCCACTGCTTTGATCTTCTCCTCGCCGCCCATGCTCGCAAACTTCTCCTTCTTTAGGAGTTTGCCGAGTGCCTTGGAGCTTTTTTCTGGGCTGAGATTGCGGTAGATGTTGCCACTCACTTCTTTCCAGGTATGAAATCTACGTGCTTGGCCGTTTTGATAACGGACAATATCGAGCTTATAGGCAAACTTCATTTTGTTGGCGCTACCGAGGCTATAGAGTTCTTCCACCTCCGGTGGAACGTTTTCCGCTTTACTCGTGATGGTACGAATCTCAAGCTCATCGTCCTCAGTAAGTTCAAATTCGGGTAGACCATTATAGGCAGCCGTGGCAAACTCTAGTCGCTGTGGACTGATGATTTGATATTCGGCAAGCCGAATAGGAATACTGCTCTGCACGACTTCGCGGCCGTACATGCTGGGTTCTTTTTTGAGGGTATAGAGATATTCTAGATCAGCCCCCGCCTCTGCGCCTTCGAGCGCGAAAATCTTAAAGTTGCCGTATTCCTCGTAGTTGGAGATGTCCTTGATATTGTCTTCGTTTAGCTCCGTGATGGTCCCATCAGGACTGATCGAACGCGCTTTGAGGACCACGATTTCGGCATCGCCTCGCATGGGGATAAATACTTTGTTGTTTTCATCAACCGCGCGGGTAGTATTGGCTCTAACGATGGCATGCTCAGTTGAGTACATATCGATGCCCTCATCGGTCTCGACATATTCCATGATTTGGCGATTGAGGAGACGGACTGCGTCCGCTTCTTTTTCATCTTCGGTCAGCTCGACTCTAAGGGGAGTTTCCTCCCAATCATAAGATTTGTGTGTATAGTCTTGTGCCCAAAGGCTCAAGGGTAAGGCTAGAAGTACTAGCGCAAACAAACGGTAATTCATAAAATTGATATGCTTGTGTTTTAGGAAGTAGAGTTTATGAAAAAAATATCCCTAGTCCTATTGCGTAAGGACTAGGTTCTTTTTATGGGCTTTGTTGAGTTTTTCGACGAAGGTATTCCAACCCTCAAAATCACTTTTGTGGATGGCAAGGGCGTTGAGGTAGATTTCTTTTTCGAGGATGATTTTATTGCCTTCTTGACGATAATTGATGCGGAAGCCCCATTTTTCGTCCTCGTAGCTGAGGTTTTCTGGCATCTTGTAGACGCTATATCCTTCCGGGATTTGGAGTTCTACGAAGTAGCTATCCAAATACTTATAGTCGATCTCACGACCATAACGGCGCTGCTCAATATCAATGGCAGATGCTTGTAGGGGACGATCTAGATTGAGGTTGACATAGATCCGATTGCTGACAAGCTTGGCGTAGGAAGGGATGTGGAAATCATAATTGATCTCACCATCTAAGTTGGGATCGCCCAAGCCTGCAATGGCAAATTCATCGAGTTGAAAGTTGTCTTTACCCTTGGTGAGATAATCGTTCATAAACAATTTCTCTTCGGTGCCTTCCATACGGTAGCGGCTATATTCGAGATCTACTTTTTGATAGCCCGTCATAAGCTGGTAACCGCGACCGATTACGTCTCCTCCTTCCAGGCTCAGAAAGCTACTATCGACTAAGCGATTTTGCTCCATTTCTATTACCGGCACTTTGATGATCGCAAAGCTGTCGGCGGTGATCCCAACCAAAGCTTCTTTGCCCTGAATCATGGAGGTCGGATAGCCAAAAGGGGTGTGTGTACCTGTAGCATCAAAAAACTGGATTTCTCCATCTAGCTTGACGGCCGTGATCATGTGATTGTCTACGACTGGGGTTGGCACATCACGATATGAGTAGGGTTTTTCTCTGGTGCCAATCCAGGTCAGATAAGCTTCGACATCGGCATAAGTAAGCATCTCACGTAGGATATTGGCCATGTCTTTACAATCACCATATTTTTTGGTGCAGACTGCAGCAGCATCGCGAGGGATAAATCCGCCCATGCCATCTTCAAAGGCGACATAGCTGATATTGGATTGTACCCATTGGTAGAGGATGCGAGTTTTTTCACGCTCATCGCTAACGCCTTCCACTAGATCGGCTACGATTTGCTTGAGCTCGTTTTGATCAGTTTGATTGATCTCTTGGACGAGGCTGCTATACCAGCGATAGAGATCAGTGACATCACTGAGGATGCGTTCTTCTTCGGCATCGCGCTTAATACGATCGATCCTTAGGATGATATGTGGGTTATAATAGTTGCGACTCAGCGCACCGGACTCACGCTCAAATTTTTGCATGTCTTTGGCGCGCCAGGTGTAAGTCGTCTGCCCATTTGCGGTTGATTCGCTAAATGCGATCGCATCAGTATTTTCGCCAATAAGCTGATAAGAGACCGAAACGTTTTCCGGAAAGGAGACTGAATATTCCGCATTGAGTAGGGGGACATAGGAGTTGAAATAAAAAGAACCTAACATCCGCGGATCTTTGATGACCTCATTGTAAGAGAGGTAAGTCAAGGCTCCCTGCTGAACCGCCGGGAAGACAAAAGATTTCTTTTTATAATCGCCGTAAAAAATCCCGCTCACCATGACATCTTGAGTAGAGATTTCTTGCACCGGAATGCG
>JBCAWW010000899.1:0-2865 GCA_038534415.1 Bacteroidota bacterium
GCCAAAGTTTTCAAAGCTCACATGCTTCAAATTAGAAATTCCCGCTGCCTGAAGCACCGTAAATCCTTTTGCACTCTTGTCAGAGGAATAGATACGAATCGGTTCTTCTTCAGAACCAATCAGACGGACCGGTGAAGCACTCAAAAAGCGCGCTCCCTTTTGAAAATCTAGCTGAGTACCTGCCGCCAAAACTAGCTGATAGCCCTTGGGTACAATGATATCTTTTTCAACCACATGACTACCTCTGATGAGGAGTTGTTGGCCTTGTATTTTCCAGAGCGCCTGCTGGCGAACGTCTACCTCTCCAAATACTTCTTGGCGCGGAATACTTGAACTAGTCACTGACCAAGGTAGGATGCGACTGTAATAAACCTTCGCATGTCCGGGCAAACGGAAAAATAAATATTTGGCTTCCGCTGGACTTTCAAGTTCCATGAAACGGGGTAGGTCCGTTCGCCGACTAGGCATCAACCATAATGCCTGCTCCAGACTATCGGTCATCTTATCAGGCTTTTTACCAAAACCGATCACTTCTATGGGTAAGATATGGTGATTCTTGACATTGACACGGCCATTATCTGCCTTGAGCACCCGTAGGCTATTATTGTTGAGTGGGAACATGAGGCGCTGAATTTTAGCGGCCTGATCCTTTACAACGGCTGGATTGTAATTGTAGTTGGGATACTCTTGGCGTAGCAGATTGATTTTTTGCTGCATGCGCGGACCGAGGTCCAACCAAAGATTATCCTGATACGTTTTTTTGCTAAAAGCATCGAGATAATAGAGGTAGCGTTCGACGAAGTCGGCATCTAACATATGCTGTCGTAACAAATCATCGCCAAAATCTCCCGCCAAGCGATGCACATCAGCACCAATAAAGGCCTTGCCAAGTTTGTAAATCCCTTCTTCGGTATAGCCATCGTAGCCTATCGGTTCGAGGCGACTATTGACTGGATTGTAATAAAAGCGCTGGTTGTGCCAAACCGTGGCGTGAAAGGCCTGACAAATGTCCGTAATGGCGTAAAACTTGGCCAATTGCTCGACATCAAAGACCTCAGACGTAGGCTTGAGGCCAAATTTATATTGCTGCATGAGGCTACGCGCCATGGCAAACTGCTCATTTAGGACGGGAGATTGGGTCGTCTTCCCTTCTTGAAAAGGCAGGATAGAAGAGGCCTCATAGCTATTGAGGGTTTCTTCGATTTCCATGGCCCCCGCTTCAAGGTCTAGCCAGCGCTTACGGGCATTCCAAACACCATCTTCAGAAAACTTCAGGATGGGGCCTTCCCGCCGAGCGCGGTATTCGAGCAATTGCTTTTCAAAATGCTCTTCGTAGGCGTAGAGCCCTTTTTCTTCATCATTTAGACGGACGTTGACAAAGTCGTAGCGCGTAGTCAAAAGTCCTTCTTTTTTTAGCCATTGATGAAAAATCCATTCGTATAGAAAACCGCGATTTTCAGGTCGTTGAATAGAAAAGGTCAACATTCTACGCCATGCGTGCGGGGCTTTGACCTTGATGCGAAATGACCATTTGGCATGAGCAAGATGATCCATCCAATCGCCTTTGAAGCGAAGTTTGACCCCAAACTCGTCTTGATCTTCGATTAGTTTTCCTTTGACCCAGTCATCGTCTGAGGCAAAATAGATACCTCTGTTGAGTGCCTGTTGCCGACGTTCTTCGAGATGCAACATGCCCGCATCCGTAATCTGTAAGTGGAGATTGGCAAGGCTAGTATCGAGAGCCATGCTCTCAGCCGTCAAACGTTCAATCTCCATATCATCAAAATAGACGGGCATTTCGCCGCCGTAGACATATATTTTGATAGGTTTTTGACGATAGTTATCGGGAACTTGAAAGACGATTTCGAGTTTTTCCCACTCGTTTTCATCCACTTCGATGGCTTGTCCCATCTGCTGATAAAACTGGTATTCGCCTGTATCAGCTATACTAACGACCAAAAAGCTCCGAGCCAGCTTATTGCCCTGACGCCAGACGGAGGCACGATATCGATCGCCCGCTTGGGCTTGTGGCAAGTTATAGGTAATGCCATAGTTGGCTTCTTTGGTAATCTTACTAGCATACTCTCCTGTTCGAGCGGCTTCGTCGCTTTGGCTTTGGACGTTGTCAAAGAGGCCTCCTTCGCCTTGAAAGACCATTTTTCCGTCGTGTAGCACTTTTTCTTCGGCGCTGCAACGGACGATCTTATCGATCGCTTCCGTCTGCGTCGAACGCGGAATATAGCTTAGCCCAATCCCTATGGCAGCCAAAGCGATGCCCCACCAAAGCCATTTGATGGCAAAGGGCAGTTTTCTTTTGCTGCGAGGAGTATTTAGCTGTCTTACAATCATATCACCAATTCAGGCTGATCGACCATGGAGATACTGAGGCTTGGATCAAGGGCCAATAAGGCTTTGCGGCCCGCATCAATCTCTGCGACCGAAGCGGATTGCACGCGAAATGAGAGAGTGAGTCCTTCCCCCTTGGTATCCATACGCTTGAGTTCCACGAAGGGGAAAACCCCTAAAAGCGTATCACTGATCTTAGCCAGGTCATCTAATTGAGTGCGAATATTGAGAAACATATATTCCTCTTTTCTAAAGGCCTGAAAGCCGCCCATGCGATGCATGACAAATAAGATCCCAAGAATAAATACAAAGGCAATGAGCGCCACGATCACTTGGCCTGCACCTGCGGCAAGACCGATCGCAATGCTCAAAAACAGGTAAGTAAGCTCTTCAGGATCTTTGATCGCAGCTCGAAAGCGCACGATCGAAAGCGCTCCCACTAAGCCCAAGGAGAGGGCGATGGAAGATTTTACGATCGTAATAATGAGGAGGGTAGTGAGCCCTAATGGTAAAAAGGTA
>JBCAWW010000900.1:0-2864 GCA_038534415.1 Bacteroidota bacterium
GGCTTGGACTTTTTCGTCATTGACATAGCAAGTATCAAGCTTAGAAGCATAAAAGCAGAGGTAGTTTTGGATGCTCGCAAAGGCTTTGGAAGGTTTCGGATAGTACCAAGCCAGTTGCGGGATACTTTGCCCTGCCATCTCTAAATCATAATAAGAAGCCCGGCCCTTGAACTCGCAAAAGCTTTGACGAGGATTGGCTTTTAAGTACTCCATTTTGACATCGCCCTGCGGAATGTAGTAAGTAGGCGGATGACTGGTTTCGAGCACGCGATAGGCCTGATTGCTATCCGCCAAAATAATACCCGCATGGACGATCCGGAGATGGCCCTTAAATGCTTCTAAACGTGGGGGGCGCGGGTAATCCCAAACAGATTCAGTTTGCATATAGCAAGAACTATACTTCAAGCAAAAAGTTCAGCCGAGACTGGCAGCAAATCACAAAACCAAAAGCCCAATTGAGCGATCTCGTCTGCACTAGGATCTTGCTTGGGGCTCTTATAAGCGCTAAAGATTTTTGCTGCAAGTTCAATTGCGACTGGCTGGCTGATAGCCTTTCATCGCCACGAGATAAGCATAAATCTTTTCAAAGTCTTCCCGCTTCAAATCGGTTTGTGGGGGCATCTTACTGCTATAGCGATACGATTGAGGCGCTTTTATAAAGGCCCAAATATCTTCTTTTTGCCAATATTCGGTGATGTTTTTAGGATAGTTGAGTTCGGGGCCAAGCACGCCTCCCACCTTATTGATGCCGTGGCACTTGATGCACCTTTGCTTAAATATTTCAAAGCCAGCAAAGTGCACAGTATCCGGCGGGATAGCCGCCATAAACTCATCTGCAGAGCGCGTCAATCGGATACTCAAAACACCATAGGGCCAGGGTAGTTTTTTGTTTTTTGAGGCGCCTTCTATCCCCCAAACCACATAGTAGGGAGTGAACTTAGCGTTCTGCGCAGCAGGCCAACCACCATCAGCAATAAAGCCCTCGGACTTCATCGCATCGCTCAGCTTCATATTGGCCTCATACCCATCGCTACAGACAAATATCAGCTCCAAATTAGTGGTATCTTCTAGCTGTTCGAGGATAGGACTGAGCGTTGCCCGAAGGGAAAAGGCTTGATAAGTTTGCTCGCCTTTTAGGACCAAGTCTTCTGAGATTTTCACTTCTGATTTGCTTCGCAGAACGCTTGTCTCCAGCTTAAATTCATGGGGCAAAGCAAGCAGAGGCAATGCCGACTGACTCGCCGCTTCAATAGGTTCATTGGAAGCTTGATTTTTTTCCTCACATGCATAGAGGCCAAGTAGACATAGCAGGAAACCGGAAAATAATCGTCGATATGAAAGCAAGAAATCCATGATCAAAGATAGCACAAATTCGTTTTTACTGCTGCGCAGAACGCTCATTTCTAAAGGCCAGCTAGCACTTCACCAATCGCATTTGCATACTCTGGATCAGAAGACAGATTGTTATGATCGGCAGCAGGGAAGATATGCATTGAGATATCTGAGCGTTGTTTTTTGAGCCTTACGGCATGGCTAGGAGGGATCAAATTGTCCTTTTGCCCATGGAAGACCACTATCGGAGCCTCTACCTGATTGACATACTGCCAAGTAGCTAGTTTATACTTTATCACGAAGGGAGGCACGATAGGATACTTCTCTCGAATCAAGTCCTCTAAACTCGAATAAGGAGAGTTGAGCAGCAATAAAGCAAGCGGATTGCTGGCGGCTAGCTGGGTCGCGATACCGGTCCCAATCGAAGTAGCACTCACGACCAATCGAGTTTGTGGATAGCGTTTTGCCAAATAGTCGTAAGCGAGTTGTGCATCCGAAACAAGTTGCTGCTCGGACTGGATTTTGCCTTGACTTTTGCCGTAGCCACGATAGTCCAAAAAGAAGACATCATAGCCATTTTGGAGGTATAAGGGAGCCAAACTGCCCCAACTATCGACAGAGTCAGCATTGCCATGTAAGAACAAAACGATACCTTTCGCACCCGCTTTTTGAAACAGTAGCCCGTGCACTGCTACCTCTTCTTCGGCTGCTAGCCAAACCTCTTCAAAGTACTGCTCAAAGCTAAATTGATGATCTGCGGGCAAAACCTCTGAAAAAAAGATAAGCCTCTCTTGTAAAAAATATAGTAAGCCATAAACTAGGACCCCTAATCCCAACAAAGTGAGGCCTATCTCTTTCAAGTAGAAATTCATTTTTATTCTCCTGCTTTTGCGTGCCTAAGCTCTAGGCCAACGGCTGTTCTCGGCAAGAATCCTTCCCAAAGACCTGCATTGGCGCTTTCGGCTAGATCAAGGTATTTGGCATACTCATCACCTTTAAGGATTTGCCCTAAAAAGGCAGTAACAAAATGTTGGTTGACATTATTGATCCGTTTTTGATCCCAAACCGAATCAGCGTAACGAAGGTATTCGTCGAGGGGCAAACCTTTTTTGAGGCTGACAGCTGGCGGAGGATTAGGCGCTACATTATGGCGGGCATTGAGGTAAGTAAGCAGATAGCGATCTGCATTAGTCGCCCCATCGTAGATGGCCTTGATACCATTTTCGTAACCAGAAATATCGTCTTGACTGCCCGCGACAAATAGAGTCGGTGTGTTCAAGCCTTTTAGCCCCTCAGCATCCCAAACCTTAGCATTCATACCCCAGGGGGCGAAGGCCACAACCGCTTTGATACGATCGTCAAAGGATTGAAGGTAAGCTTCCTCGCCGGCGGCTCTTTGCAAGAGGGCGTCGCTACCGTTAGTAGCTCCTTTGAAAAATTGTACCGCTCTTTCGCTATAGCCAGCGCCCATGGTATTGAGTGCGCCATACCCCCCCATGGAGTAACCAATCAAACCGGTATTATTGGCATCC
>JBCAWW010000901.1:0-2863 GCA_038534415.1 Bacteroidota bacterium
CTAATAAAAAGCTGCTTGCTTTCTCCCCCTATTTTAGTTTCTCGCAATGGCAACGCACACTAGGGGGAGAAAGCAAGCAGCTTTTTATTAGCGTCCATGAGATTAGGGAGCTCAAGCGCAACGTCTTTCTCAAGGCTTTTGAAGCTAAGTACAAGGTCGTGATCGTTTGGCAAGCCGAACTCATCAATCGAGAAGGTGCCAACGCATTCTTAAAGTTGCTCGAAGAGCCGCCTGACAAGACGCTTATCATCATGACCTGCAGTGATCCGAGTCGCTTATTGACTACGATCAACTCACGCTGTCAGCGCATCCCCTTGGGCCGGATCCCTACAACAGATATTCAAGATTATCTCCTCAAGCGAGAGGTCGAGCTTGAGGCCGCCGAAGAGATTGCTTCCATTAGCGAAGGGAGTATTGGCAATGCCAAAGAATATCTCTCCGAAAGTAGTCAAGCCATTAGTACGACCTATGCGGAGTGGATGAGATCGATCTATACCGGTGATTATGCCAAGATCCTCGCCCAAACGGAGACCATTTTCAAAGAAAGCAAAGAGTTTCAAAAACTATTTTTGCAGATTGCGATCAAGAAAATGCGCGACTCTTTGCTCTATCATCTACAGACCCCCGAGTTAGCATTGGCGACTCAAAAGGAGAAGGCTTTCCAAGAACGCTTCTCTCAAGTGGTCAATCCCGAAAAAGTTTCTAGGATAGCCGAAGAATTGGAAAAAAGTAGGCGTTCGCTTAGCGGCAACGGCAATCCTCAGATGGTTTTTACGGCTCTTAGTTTGCGCATGCATTCGATCATAAGAAGTTAATCACATGACTATTCGTTTCATGCCGCTTTTGTTGATGTTGCTCGTCGCCAGTTTGGTGTACGGTCTGACTTATCATGCCGAGCACCGGCAAAAGCCACAGCCTTCTTATGATTTCTATCAGCCCGCTGTAGTTTGGATTATTGTGGAGGACAGCTCCGCTGAACTCGCAGTCTATGGTCAATACCAAAATATTCTCCAAGGCAAGCGAGAGTATGTAGAGTCCCGTAAAGTGACTTCGGGGCAATGGCGGATGGACTTTAGTGTCAACAGCCCGCGTCCTGCGATGCTCTACGTCAATGATCAAGCTGTGGAGGTTTTCCTCGTTCCCGGTGATTCGACTTTGGAGATGGTCTTACGACTTGATAGCCTAGAACGACCTTATGACATTCGTTTTGCCGGCGAAAACGCCAAGATTTGCCGTTACCTTCAAAAAAAATATCAACGCTTCCAACAAGTCCAAGTTCGCAGCAATCGCAAGCTGATCGCAGAAACCGAATTTTCGGTCTATGCGGCCAAATTGGACTCCATGGCGGCGCATGAGCTCGCTTTTTTGACCGAGCAGGAAGTTTTTACGACCCTGCCAGATTGGTTTGTCAAGTTTGAAAAAAATGACATCCTCTATCAAAAGGCTTTTCTCAAACGCTCTCAAGCTTATAATCGAGATGTAGATACTTCACTCTACGATCAGGTTCTGATCAACAATCAAGCAGCGATGTTTTCGCATCACTATTACCATTATCTCAATAGCTACCTACATGCTTTAGCAGGGCTCGCGCCCAATCCACCAGCAGCAGAACATGCTCAATATGAGGAATGGCACCGCAATTGTATGGAAATAGCTAATGAGCAGTTGGAAGCGGGGCCGAAGGACGTCTATATGACACGTGAGATTTTTGGGATGCTGCTTGATGGTAAATTTGAGTTGGCCACAGAGATGCTAAAGACATATCAAGGCCAATTTACGAGCAAAAAGTATTTGCGATTTTTACAACTTCAGCTGGAGTTGAGACAAAAAAATGCAAAGTCTCAACCTCAAACTAGCTGATTCCGTAATGGAAGAGCTACCCTTTTGTGGGAATTGATGCAGAAAATTTTAAATTACAGCGAATTCAAACCTTTGCGGTCCGATACCTATCATTAGTTCGCTATCTATTTATAACTGGTAAATCCTATGTGGAAGAGATTTGTACGCGCCATGAAGTCTATTTTCGGGGGACTTGTGAGCTCTATTGAAGACCCGAAGCTGATCTTAGAACAGAATATCAGGGAACTGAACGACCAGATTCCCCAAATGAACGAAAATATCGCTACCGTTAAGGCTAGCGTTACGCTACTCGAAAGAGAGCTTGAAAAGTACAAGCGCGAATACCGCGACCTCGTTTCTAAAATGAAAGCTGCCATTCAGGCTGGTCGTGATGATATCGCACAAAACTATGCCCTCCGTTTGGAGTCGATCAAAGGGCATATGCTTCAAACCAAAGAGCAGTTTGAGACTGCCAACAAAGCTTATCAAAAGTCTCTTGAAGTCAAAAAAGTCTTCATGAAGCAGCGTGAGCGTAAGATCGCTGAGGCTAAAGAAGCTCTCCGCGCACACGAACGCGCCAAGTGGCAGTCCAAAATTGCCGATACGATGGAGTCTTTTGAAGTTGCCGGTATTGATGCGACGCATGATGAAATGCTAAACCGCGTCAACGAAGAAACCGCCAAAAACGAAGCTCGCATGGAAATGGCGCTAGACTCAGTAGATACTGATACCTTTAAGCTCGAAGAAGAAGCCGAAAACATTCGCGCCTCTGAGCTCGTCAAGCAGTTCAAGGTAGAAATGGGCCTCGACTCTCCGGTTACTGATCTACCTGATGATCTTGACCTAGATCTCGGCGACAAAGAAACGGCTTAATAAGTGTTGAGGGTTTGAAGTTGCTTGATCGAACAGATTCAACGAAGCAATCATTCATACATTCAACAATTATTAAGCAGTTCAAGGTAGAAATGGGCCTCGACTCTCCGGTTACTGATCTACCTGATGATCTTGACCTAGATCTCGGCGA
>JBCAWW010000902.1:0-2861 GCA_038534415.1 Bacteroidota bacterium
GCCATTATCAATGGGCGCGCCTACTGGCGGGTGCCGAGCTTGCGCTGATCTTATTTGGTTGGTTGTGGGTGCAATTTCCCGCCATGATCCGATTGGCCAATGGTAGCTTGACTTACCAAATGGCTCAAGCACCAGATGCCGTACTCAATGTTATGGGCTGGGTATTGGTAGGAGGAGCTTTGTTGATTTTTCCTTCCCTATACTACTTATTTAGAGTCTTTAAATTTGAACAACCGGACTCATGAGTCTTTACGCTCAATGAGCTGATAATATGTCTTCCCTTTGAGGACAATCTGCAAAAGATAGGATTCACTCGTATGCGCTTCATCCCAGAGAAGCCCCCAGCTTTGTAAGCCCTCAGGTAGGTCTTCCTGATGGACTACTTCTCCTTGAGAGTCTAGGAGCCGTAAAGCAGTGCGGCCCTCAGTGTAGGCTGGAAAGTAGACCGTGAAGGCAGTTTCATAGTTTTGTAAAGAAAATACCTTAGCCTCCGGAGTCGGATTATTGAGCGCCTGAATCTCAGAGTAGCTAGACTCACCTTTGGCGTCTACCATTCTGAGGCGGTAGTAGATCTTTCCTGGTGAGGGAAAGACGTCTCTAAAGCGATATTGCTGTTTATTATTTTTGGTTTTGCCCGATATCTTACCCACTGATTCATAGCTTTCACCGTCCCGGGAACGCTCAATCTCAAATCCTTTAGGGCGTTTGTCCAATTTGGTTTGCCAGCGGAGATAGACCTGACCGTTTTTGAAATTGGACTCAAAAGCGACCCATTGGTTGGAGCTTATGCTCGCTGTGGCTTGTGGTAAGGATGGCAGATAATCATTTTGCCAACTGTGAACTGTAAATAGAGCAAAAAGAGTGAAAAAATGATATGCCCGCATTTTGTAAATATTTTATGAATCAAAAATTCAAATTCATAAAACAAAAGCCAAGCGAATCTAATTGGAAATATTACGGCTGTTTTGAAAAGAAAGGCGGTCCTTGGAAGATCCAGGACCGCCTGTTAGTGGTGTGTAAAAAAGTGTGTGTAGTGAATAGATCTTTATTCTGACTTAGGCTGTTCTTGATTAGCCTGTGGATTTTTGGGTTTACGCCGGCGATTACGGTTTCTCGATTTCTTTTTGGCCTCACCTTCTGGTCTGTTTTGGCTTTCACCTTGCGGAGCATTGTTTTGCTGCCCAGAGGAGCGATTATCGCCATCAGCTCGATTGTGGGATTTATTACCGCCATGGCGATTGCCAGAATGTTTGCCGCGAGGACCTTTGCCGCCGCTTCTACCTCGACCACCGCCTCCGCCACGGCCTTTGCCACCGCCTCGGTAGCCGCCGCCACCACGACCCCCACGTCCGCGACCACCACCGCCACCTCTACGACGAGGATTGTAGGTGGGGGTATCGCCGATATGCTCTGGAGGAGTTGGCTTAGGTACTTCTGCTTCGATCAACTCCTCGATTTGTACCATACGGTAGGCATCGCGCTGAGTAATGAAAGTTACTGCTGCACCGGTAGAGCTAGCTCTGGCGGTACGTCCTACCCGGTGTACATAATCTTCGGCATCATGGGGGCAATCGTAATTGAGTACATGACTCAAATTATCTATATCAATCCCTCTCGCCAATACATCGGTACCAACTAAGATACTGAACTGACGATTTTTAAATTTACGTAAGGTGTCTTGTCTCTCTTCTTGATCCTTGTCAGAGTGAATCGCTGCCACAGGATACTTGAGTTTTTTGAGACTTTTGGTGATCCGATCTACGCTGAGCTTACTTGATGCAAAAATGATCATACTCTCTACTTCTTCGGTAGCGAGTAAATGTTCGATCATTGGGATCTTTTGATCTTCATGCAGCATATAAGCTGACTGGCTGACGCCGGCCGCTGGCTTGGAAAGGCTAAGACTGATCTCATCAGGCTCATGCAAAATCTCTTTTGCTAGCTTGCGGATCTTCTTGGGCATAGTCGCCGAAAACATCAACTTTTGCGCCTTGTCGGGCGCCCTTGAGATGATATTGACGATATCGCCATGAAAACCCATATCAAGCATCTTATCTGCTTCATCAAGGATGATGACCTCTAGCTCATTAAAATCAACGTAGCCAAGGGATAAGTGCATCAATAGCCTACCGGGGGTCGCAATCAGGATATCTGCACCGTTTTTGATGCCAAATATCTGCTGGTCCCAGTTTTGTTTATTGTTGCCACCAAAAACAGGTACAGAGCTTACGCCTGTAAAGTAGGAGAGGGCATCAACGTTTTGATCTATTTGCAGGGCGAGTTCCCGAGTCGGAACAATGATTAAAGCGCGGGTTTTTCCTGCTTTGAATTGTAAGAGATGGTCTATAGTGGGGATGAGGAAAGCTGCCGTTTTACCTGTACCGGTTTGGGCACACGCGATCAAGTCTTTTCCAGTTTGTATGATCGGGATGGCTTGTTCCTGAATAGGGGTCGTTTCTTCAAATCCAATAGCCAGGATGCCGTCAAGGAGTTCTGGATCCAGGTCTAAATCAGTGAATTTCAAATTATTATTACTTTGTTTACGGTCTCTGGAAATGCTTCCGAAGATAAGCAGGAATTCAGCCCCGAGCAAGTATTTCACGCTTTCTGACGCACATGACACGCCTGCTAAGTCATGCTAGATTCTCTCAACTGAAATGTGCTTTTTGGGGTAAACCAAAGAGAATAACTGATTGATACAAAGATTTACACTCAATAGACTGATTATGAAAAACCGCTGGATCATGACCGTTTTGCTTAGTGTTGGTTTTTTGCCTGCCTTTGCCGGATTGTCATAATCAGTCTATTGAGTGTAAATCTTTGTATCAATCAGTTATTCTCTTTGGTTTACCCCAAAAAGC
>JBCAWW010000903.1:0-2858 GCA_038534415.1 Bacteroidota bacterium
TTTTTTGGAAAATTTTTTTAGCAATGTGTGGATGATTTAAACGTTTACCTAGTATCTTAACAGAAGCCAAGCTCAGACCCATCGACTCATGAACATCGAAAACGGCATATTGGAAGCCTGCATCCGCGAAGACCGTCGTGCGCAAGCCACCTTATACCGCAAATGCTTCAGCCTACTAATGGGCGTATGTATACGCTACGTAAAGCAAGAAGCTGATGCTGTGCCACTGGTCAATATGGGTTTTCTCAAAATCCTCCAAAACCTCGAACGCAAAAAGGCCAATGTGCCCTTTGAAGCTTGGATTCGACGGATTATGATCAATACGATCATTGATGAGTTTAGAAAGCATCGTCGCTATCGAGAGACGCATCAGCAAACCGAATTTACAGATACAGATACGTTTGATTCCTATACAGACCTCAATGAAGCCGCATTGCGTATGGATGCGGAGGCCTTGGAAGCATTGATACAACGCTTACCGACCATGAGTCGCCAGGTCTTCAACCTTTACGCCATCGATGGATATAGCCACAAAGAAATCGCAGATATGCTGGGTATGTCCGACGGCACTTCAAAATGGCACGTGGCATTTGCCCGTAAAAAACTAAAGCAATGGTTGGTTGAAAGCCAAAAGCTTTCTAAAACCATGTCATCATGAGTACGAACCGACATCCATTAGACGATTTGTTCCGTCAAGGAGCAGGCCAAAGGGAATTTCCTTTTCAGGAATCCTATTGGCTGCAAGCGGAACAAATGATTCTTGCTGAGCAGAAGAGGCGGAAACAGTATCTACTCTCCCTGATCACCTATAGCCTAGTTTTGGTTACAGTGATCAGCATCCCTTTATTGGTTTGGATATTTTCTGGCAACCGGCTATTCGCCGAACTACGCCCCATAGAGCCAACTGTGGCTTCTTATACGCTCTTAGAATCTCCCAAAGCGCTCACCCAAGGTATCCCTTTGGCAGTAGCTTCTGTTTCACCCTCCGGGGAACGCTCATTCAGTACACAAAGTGCTTATGAGCAGAGTCGAGCTACCCGCCAATCGGCACTAAGCGTTCGCCAAGGGCAGACCCATAGCGATCCGCCTCAAGTATTGACCTCTATTGAGTCGAGCCAAGAAAGCAATAATGCTCTCCCGCTCGATGAGGAGGAGGCTTCCTCTGGCTTGTCTTACCAACTCAATCGCCTCAAGCAGCTCAAGTTTAACAACTCGCTTTGGGGGCTTTCGAGCCAATTTGGGAAAGAGATAAGCGTTCCGCGCAGCGGTTTCCCTCGCAACGAACTTTCTCTCTGGCTTGGTTTCAACCTTAGTCCTAGCGGCGCTCGTCTAAATGATTGGAGCACGCACCCTGTCATTGGTTTGCGATATAGCTTCGCCCTTTCTCGCAGAATAAAACTATTTACTGCTTTGAGCTATCAGGGTAGAGGAGGGATTAATGCGGTTACCGACATCCGTCAGATTGATTATGGCTTTGGCGCTGATATCGATGCAAGCCTGCTAAATGTAGAACGTTTGCATTATTTGGAGATGCCGTTAGGCGTGGATATCAGAGTTTATAAAGGTCATTACCTATTGTTAGGAGGACAAATGTCTTATCTCGCCAATGCTTCCGGCACTATCACCAATCGCGCCGAAAACTCTTTTGGTATCAAGGATGAAGAGACTAATGCCGCTTGGGGCTACACCCAAGGCCTACGTGCTTGGAACCCTGCCATATCCGCTGGCTATGCCTACTATTGGAAAAGAGGTATTCGCCTTGGCGCTACTGCAAATTACAATCTGAAGAGTCCCTTTAGGGATGATTATTTCCTCGAACGAGAAATATCACCACTGCAATTCCGCGTATTTGCTGAATTTTACCTTAGCCATTTCTAGCATGAAATACTTCTCCCTTATGGCGATGCTGGGGCTAATATGCCTCAGCTTGATGAGCTGTGAAGAAAAACCTTTGCCACTGCCTTCAGAAGATGAAGTCGATTTTTACCTAGACGGCGAAATCGATGGCAAGGCTGTAAGATTGGATGCTGGAAAAAAGGGCTACTATATGTACACCCGTCGGGAAAGAAATGAAAACAATCTCTGGATTTTTGAAGGGCAGTTGAGTCCAGTAGATTGCCAGGACTGTCCCAATAGTTTTGCCGTCGAATTTAGAGATGTCGATGTGAGACCCGAAAATGGGGTTTTTGACATACCTGCAATCTTTCGCCCTAAGTCCTACTCTTTTGCTTTTGCTCCATCTCTCGGCCCAGTGCTGTTTAAGGTAAATTATCAAGCGCTTGCTAGCGGAGGCAATAATCCGTTGCTACAATGGACATTTGGCGATGGGAGTACCTCCAATGAGCTCAATCCAGTGCGGTACTATGAGGAGATTAGTGGCAATAGCTATGAGGTCTGTTTAAGTGCTACTGATGGGCTAAACTGTGAATCTCAGATTTGTAATGAAGTGCGACTCGACCGCAATTCATGCAAGGTGGGTTTTACGGCGGCAATTGATACGGGCCTCAATTATGTCAAGTTTGAAAGCCAAATTCAAGCTGCTGCGCCTATTCAATACAATTGGTCATTTGGAGACGGTAATTCCAGCACCCAAGCTGATCCGGGGGTAATCTATCAAACCAAAGGACGTTATAAGGCAGAATTGAGCATCATAGATGCAAATGGCTGTACGGCAAGCTACAGTCAATTGGTTTCAACAGATGCCAATCAGTGTACCTACAATTTTGACTATGTTGTAGAGCAAGTCAGCAGTCCTGATAGTATGCAGTTTGGACATGTACGGGTGCTTTGGTGGGATGAAAATGGGCAACTTTATCGCTCTGATTGGAGTCAGCAGGACGCAGAGAGCAATTTTGAAA
>JBCAWW010000904.1:0-2857 GCA_038534415.1 Bacteroidota bacterium
AGGCTCAATACGAAAAAATTATTCTCCAGGCCTCTCGCACTCTCATTCAGCGATACAATCCTAAGATCGGTGCCATTCGTAGTTGGGATTTCAATCGCGATCGCTGGCAGTTTCCGGTTATCATCGACAATATGATGAACCTAGAAATGTTATTTGAGGCGGATGGACTTAGTCAGGAGGAGAACTTTTCGCAAATAGCCTTACAGCATGCGATGACCACCTATCAAAATCATTTTCGTGATGACTACTCTTCTTTTCACGTAGTCTCTTATGATACCATTTTGGCTGAGCCTCATATCCGCCAAACGCACCAAGGCGTAGCCGATAATTCTGCTTGGGCCCGTGGGCAGGCCTGGGGATTGTACGGCTTTACGATGGCTTATCGCTATACGCACAACAAAACTTTATTAGAGCAAGCAGAGCGTATCGCCGCCTTTATGTTTGAGCATCCCAATATGCCGCAAGACTTGATCCCATATTGGGACTATGATGCGCCTAATATCCCGCACGAGATTCGTGATGTTTCGGCCGCTACCATTGCCGCTTCTGCCCTTATTGAGCTCTCTCAGTATAGTGGGGGCTCCTTCGGAGAACGCTACCTCCAGTGGGCTGACAAGATCTTGGTCTCTTTGCAACAACCCAAATATCAAAGTCCTCAAGGACCATTTGTTTTGGCGCATGCTGCCGGTAATGTACCCGATGGCTCTGAGGTTGATGTTCCCTTAGTCTATGCAGACTACTATTATGTAGAGGCTTTGCTCCGTCGATTAGCACTGCACAAAACTGGCGAGCAGCCAAAGATCAAACTAAGTCGATATTAGGAGCTGCCTAAGTCGACATTCCATTTTGTTTTTCGCTATGCGAACGCGCGTATTCAGTAGGAGTCATCTTGTGCTCCTTCTGAAATACCTTGCTAAAATATCGTGGATCTCTAAAGCCCACTAAATAGGCGATCTCTGAAATCCCTAAGCCTCCTTTTTCCAACAATTGCACGGCACGTTTGAGACGTATACTCTTCAAGAAGTTGTTGGGCGTCTGCCCCGTCAATGCCTTGACTTTTGAAAACAAAAGCGGGCGACTGACCGCCAACTCATCAGCAAAGGACTCCATATTGAAATCTGGATTACCCAATTGCTTTTCGCAGGTATCCATGAGATTGCTCAAAAATCGCTCATCTGCAGTCGTAACGCTGACTTCCTTGGGGTTGAAGTCTCGCGTTCTCGCGAAGCGATCCCATAACAAATGTCTTACTTTGAGTTGATTACGGACCTTCAAGCGTAACTCATGAGAGCTAAAAGGCTTGGTGATATAATCGTCCGCTCCTGTCTCTAGCCCTTCGATGCGAAAGATCATGGCAGTTCGAGCGGTAAGCAATAATACCGGAATATGGCTGGTGTTGAGATCGGTTTTGATCTGGGTACAAAATGAGATGCCATCCATTTTGGGCATCATCACATCACTAATGATGAGGTCGGGTAGCTGTTCACGGGCGAGCGTATAACCTTCGACGCCGTTTTCTGCGAAGAGTAGTCGGTATTCTCCTTCAAATATTTGTTCGATATAGGCCCGCACCTCAGGATTATCTTCTACTACCAAGAGCTTGGCACCGCTCGCCGTTTGTGTCTTTGGGACTTTGGTCGGAGCGGGCGTTAGGGTAGCATAATGAGAACTATCTTCACTATTGCGGAAGTCGTTTAGCAGATCTTGAGGATTGAAGTGCTTTTTGCCCATAGGGATACGAATCAGGAAAGTGCTGCCCGTTTTGCCATCGCTCTCTATCTCTATTTGTGCGCTGTGCAACTCCAATAGTTGACGGGTGTAGGCTAGGCCGATGCCGATGCCGTCTGTGTTTTGCTGCTTCGCAGAACGCTCAAAAAAGCGTTCGAAGATCTGTTCATGCAATTCCGGAGCAATGCCGGGGCCGGTGTCTGTGATTTTGACCTCTAGTTTTCCGCCCTTGGGTCTGATGATAACGGAGATTTGCCCCCCTGCGGGAGTAAATTTAAAGGCATTGGAGAGTAGGTTATAAAAGACCTTCTCCATTTTATCACGATCGTACCAGAGTATATATTCTTCTGCGTCCGTATCGAATTGATAGCTGATGTCTTGGCGTTGGGCGAGGCCCAAAAACGAAAGATAGACCTCTCGCAAAAAGCGCACAAAGTTGCCCTGGGCTGCCTCTACTTGTCGGTGCTCCGCTTCTAGTTTGCGAAAATCTAGCAGTTGATTGACGAGACTCAACAATCTTTGGGCATTACGTTCTACGGCAAAAAGTTGCTTTTGCACTTTTGCACTCAACTCATGCGTATCGAGTAAGTCTTGCAGGGGGCCGATGATCAAGGTAAGTGGAGTGCGAAATTCATGGGTGATATTGGTGAAAAACCGCAACTTCATTTGATAGGCCTCCTCTTGCTTTTGCTTGGTGATTTTTTCTAGTTGGTAAGAGTGGCGCAATCTGACAAAGCGTATGATCGCAAAAACGATCAGGCCAAGACTAATAATATAAAGCAGATAGGCCCACCAAGTCCGCCATGGCGGAGGATTGACGACAATGCGAATTTGTCGCTCAACAGGATTCCAGATACCTTCATTATTGGCGCCCTTAAGGTGAAAGATATACTCTCCTTCCTGCTGGATCGTATAAGTGGCTGATTGCTGGCCTACATGATATTGCCAATCATTGTCGATACCGTCCATCCTAAAAGCATATTGATTGCCTTGTGGGTTGGAGTAGTCCAAGGCCGAAAATTGGAGAGTGAAATTGGCTTCTTTGTGCCCGAAGTGTAAGGATTCTGTATGATTGAGGGAGCGGGAAAGTAATCCTTGAGGCTTTACTTCTACATTTTGGTTTTGAACC
>JBCAWW010000905.1:0-2843 GCA_038534415.1 Bacteroidota bacterium
GTTTATTATGGTTGCAGAAGTAAAATAGGACTTTTTTTGCCGCAGTTGTAAGAAAAATAAATGAACGATAGTCTAAGCAATAAAAAACGGTGGACCCTACTCAACAAAAAGCAGTATTTCAGCAAATTTTGAGCGAGCATAAGGAGCGTCTATATCGCCTTTGCCGATCCATGATATATCACCCGGAGCTGACGGACGATCTTTTTCAAGAAGTGCTGCTCAACATTTGGCAATATTTGCCCAAGTTTAGGGCTGATGCGGCTGTATATACTTGGTTGTACCGGATTACGATCAATACGGCTATTACTTTCAACAAAAAGGAAAGTCGCCATCAAGCCCGGCATGAAGCCTATGATCTAGACATGCCTACAGCTCAAAATCAAGCCCCCTCAGATGATTTGAAAGTACTCTTTCAAGCGATCCAAATGTTAAAGGAAGAAGAACGAAGCTTGCTAGGCTTATACCTTGAAGGTTTTGCCTATAAAGAAATCGCCGAAATCCTGAGTCTCTCGGTCTCGAACGTGGGAGTCCGTATCAATCGGGTCAAAAACCGTCTTAGCAGCATGCTCAACCCTCAAAAGCAAGAATCATGAAATTGGAAGAATATCAGCAAACTTGGCAAACTCAAAGCTTGCCCAAACTTGACGAAAGCGCACTCATCACTCAGACTGAAGGATTAGCCGCTCAAATCGCTAAGCAAAATCGCAAAGTAAGCTTCACCCTCATTGGCACTATCGCTTACCTATTGGTGATTGGCGGCATATTTTTGCGCGATAACCTACTGGCACTTGGGCTAGTGGGCTTAGTGATCGTATTATTGGCGTATCAAACTATCGTATTGCGACGGAGATCCTTGGCTGTAGCCGAATCAATAGAAAAGCAACCGGGCAAATATCTCGACCAAATGATCAAAAAGTTGCGTTATAATCTACAGGTAAGCAAGGTGTATATGCCTATCTACGGATTGCTATTGGCCAGTTTGATTGGGGTATATACCTGGGTGGTCCTAGGGCCAACGCCGGATTGGATCAAAGCTTTAGCCATTGGCGGAACGCTTCTCATCATGGCGGGCATATTTGTCTGGGGGATGAGACGTCAAGGCCGCAAAGATCGTGAACAACTGCTGCCCTTACTGGAAAAGCTGGAGCATATGAGAAGGGATTTTGAGCAGGAAGATTAGCGTATTTTATAAACGCGTACTTCCCAAGGCTTCAATTCTTTATGAGTGTGATTTGCGTAGTTGGAGAGGGTAGGAGCCCCTTCGGGGAACGATAGTTCGCTGCTTTGTGCCTCGTCGCCAAAATTGAGTACAACCCAAAACTCTCCTCCTTCATCCCAACGCCTGAAAGCATAGATGGATGTTTGAGCAGCATCGCTTAAGACCTCCGTCTCACCATAGACGAGCGTTTTGTGAGCCTTGCGAAAACGGATGAGGGTGCGGTAATAGTGCAAGATTGAATCTGGATCTGCTTCCGCGGCCTCGACATTGATCTCTTGGTAGTTGGGATTGACCATGATCCAGGGTTCGCCGGCGGTAAATCCGCCCTGCGGGCTTGAGTCCCATAGCACGGGGGTACGGGCATGATCTCTCCCGACCCATGCAGCAGTGCGCACAAAAGCCTCAGGGTCTTTACCTTCTGCCACCCAATCCCGATAATGATTAAGGGTGTCAACATCCCTAAAGTCTTCGATTTTTTGGAAAGGGGTATTGGTCATCCCTATTTCATCCCCTTGGTAGATGCCTGGCGTTCCGCGAAGCGTGAATAATAAGGTAGCCAAAAGCTTAGCTGACTCTTTGCGATAGGTAGTATCATTGCCCCAGCGGGATACCATGCGTGGAAAATCATGATTGCCCAGATAAAGACTGTTCCATCCTCGCTCTCCTAAGGCCTGGTCCCACTCTTCAAAAATCCGGAAGAAGTCACGGCGACTCCATTTGGCGGGAATAAAACGTCCTTCCTCACTAAAGTCGATGAACATATGACCGAAGTGGAAAACCATATTTAATTCGTCTCGATCAGCACCCACATAATCATTGGCATGATCTTGACTTATACCGGGTCCTTCTCCGATAGTCATAATGTCATAATGCTGTAAAACCTCGCGATACATCTCCTGCAAAAATTCGTGTACGCGGGGGCCATTGGCATAAGCTGCGCCGGGATCGCCTGCTACCGCCTCCCAATTTTTGTCTGCAAAGCTTAAGTCCTTGGAAATCAGTGATATTACATCCATGCGAAAACCATCGATGCCTTTGTCTAACCAAAAGCGCATCATTTTATAGACTGCTTGGCGGACGGCAGGATTTTCCCAATTTAGATCAGGTTGACGGCGGGTAAAGAGATGTAAGAAGTATTCTTGGGTAGCTTCATTCCATTCCCATGCGGAGCCGCTAAAGAATGATTTCCAATTATTAGGTAATTGTCCTTGGGGGGCTTGTTTCCAGACATAATAGTCATGAAAAGGATTGTCTTTGCTTTTGCGGGCCTGTTGAAACCAATTGTGATCGTCAGAGGTGTGATTGACGACGAGGTCCATGACGAGGCGGATATTATGTTGGTGGAGGAGGGCAAGTAGCTCGTCAAATTGGGCCATGTTGCCAAACTCTGTCATGATGTCGTAATAATCGCTAATGTCATAGCCATTATTACGACATCATTAAAGCTGCGAGGATAAATTTGGTAAATGACGCTTTCCTTCCACCAATGATTTTTCATGCGCCGAATATAGGGAATTTGGTCAGAATTGCTCATTTTAGACGTAGTAGCAAAAACTTATATATAGAAAATTTTGTTTGTTGGGCAACCTTTTAGAGCTTGCACTTCGTTACAACTTTATCGGAC
>JBCAWW010000906.1:0-2843 GCA_038534415.1 Bacteroidota bacterium
AAATCGTCTGCCACTACGGTTATGATTAATTTCCCTAGGTGATATCGAGAAGAAATCACTTGGTATTGCTGTTTATATTCTGCCAGAGCCTCTCTATCAATCTGCAGTTCCCATAACTTACCCTCTAGCTTTTTCTCTACTTCTTCAGGCTTGCCTGTAATCAATACTTCTCCTTGTCCAATAATGGCCATTTCATTGCAGAGCGTGCTGACATCCTCCACAATATGGGTAGAAAGAATCACCACTTTATCTTCTCCTAATTCGGCTAGCAGATTATAAAAACGGTTTCGTTCCATCGGGTCCAAACCTGCGGTAGGCTCATCCACAATAATCAATTGCGGATCCCCTAATAGCGCTTGCGCAATGCCAAATCGTTGTTTCATTCCGCCAGAATAGGAGCCTAGCTTTTTATTTCGAACCGCATAGAGATTGACTTTATGCAGTAAGACTTTCACAATTTCTTTTCTTTCATTTCTCTGCGTAACGCCTTTCATATCAGCTATGTGCAGCAGGAGTTCCTCCGCACTCACATTGGGATAAAGGCCGAACTCCTGTGGTAAATAACCCAATACCTGACGTAGTTGCTGTGACTGCTGAAACACGTTGATGTCTTGGAAGTAAATCTGCCCGGTATCGGCATCTTGTAAGGTCGCAATGGTACGCATGAGAGTCGATTTTCCCGCTCCATTTTGCCCCAGAAGTCCAAACATACCTTTCCCAATTTTCAGACTGACATTCTTTAATGCCTGCACACCATTCGGGTAGGTTTTGGATAGATTATTGATTATTAATTGCATAGTCTTTGTCTTAAAAACGGAGGAAGATTTCATCAGACCGCTTGGTGTTTCTTTTGCACTTTCCAACCACTCGTTTTTTGCTGAGTTTCCCAAAATCTGGCATATAACCCCTCTTGCTCAATGAGCGTATCATGGCCACCAGACTCAGCAATTTCACCCTTATTTAGTACTAGAATTTGATCAGCTTGCCTTATGCTCGCGAGCTTATGTGCAATGACAATGACCGTTTTGTCTTGGACTACTTCTTGGATGGCACGCTGGATATAAATTTCGTTTTCAGGATCAAGACTTGCGGTGGCCTCATCCAATAAGACTATGGGAGCATCTTTTAGCAAAGCCCGCGCAATACTGATACGCTGTTTCTGTCCGCCAGAAAGCTTATTCCCGCCTTCCCCAACTTTGGTGTGCAGCCCTTCGGACAACGCATCCACAAATTCAAATAGCTGTGCCTTTTCCGCGGCTAGCTTGATCTCAGCTTCACTTGCCTCGGGATTACCGATCTTGATGTTTTCATAGATCGTGTCATCAAAAAGATAGACCTCTTGAAAGACTTCACTAATTAGGCCATATACTTTTTGAGGCGATATATCTCTTAGGTCTACTCCTCCAATACTAATTTCTCCTTGATCCACATCCCAGAATCTTGCGATCAAGGCGGTAATGGTCGTTTTGCCTGAGCCAGACGGGCCAACTAAGGCTGTCATGGTACCAGCCTTGGCCTCAAACGAAATCCCATCTAAGACTTTTTCTTCTTTCAGATAGCCAAAATGGACCTCGTTAAAGCGAATATCATAGCTATTTACCTTTAATTCTCGCCCACTACTTTGCTCTTTTGCTTCTAAAACATCTATCATCCTCTTGAGGCTGATATTCATATAACTGAGGATAGGGTACTCAATTAAAATGATTTTCATAGGTTCGTAAAGTCGATACCCAACAATCAAGAAGGCTACCATAATCTGAATTTGTAGCTCTCCCCCAATCAAGAAATAGATCCCTAGCCAAATCATCATGAGAAAGAAGATTTCAAATATGGCTCCTACTGTTAGTACTACCGGGCCGGGGATGGCCTCAGTCTTAATACTTTGCCTGCGAAGGTCCTGCAAGGCCTGGTCCAAGGATTGAAAGCGATTTCCTACCATACCATATGATTTGATATGCTGAATACCTAATACATATTCAAGGAAGCGAGCACTGGTAGTATTACGAGCCTTAATGTGGGATTTGCCATACTTCTGGACTAGCCATCCACTCAATCGAACAAGCGGAATCGCAAAAACCAAAGCAGCTAATAAACTTGTAGCTAGCCGCCAATCCAATGCATATAGGAAGAGAGATAATACGAGAGTACCAAATAACGCGTTTGCGATATTGGTGATACTGTGTCCAAAAATGTTTTCAAAATTGGCGGCATCCTGTAGCAGAACTGAAGCTAAGTCGCCGGGGTCTCGTTTTTTATAATAGCCTAGAGAAAGTCTTTGCAGTTTATTCCCAAGTGCTAGGCGCATTTGGCGACTCATTTCATAGGTACTTCGGTTTGAGCTCATCATCGCTTTGTTGGCCACATAGAGTTGTGCAAAAAACATGATTAGCATGAGGATCACAGTAGCCCAGATGGCTTGCTCATCAGGATTGGTTTTCATCAATTCCCATATTACATAGAGCAGGATCCCACTCGGCGCTGCTAGTAGGGAACCGTGTAACCATTCCCAAAAGAAAGCCTTTCTGATCCCTTTCGGGTCATAGCGAAAAGCATATAGGATATTTTGAATCATTGGTTCGGGATTAGGTTAAAGGGCAAATTCTTTAGATCGGATATGTGCATTCCACATTTGCTGATATAGGGGACTTTTGTGCAAGAGTTCTTCGTGGGTTCCTCTTGCCTCAATTTGGCCTTTATCAAACACTATAATCTGGTCGGTTTGCGCGATTGTACTAAGTCGGTGGGCAATGACGATTACTGATTTTTCCTCAATCAAACGACTAAAAGCTTGCTGGATGAGGTACTCGTTTTCAGGATCACTAAAAGCTGTGGCTTCGTCTAGG
>JBCAWW010000907.1:0-2841 GCA_038534415.1 Bacteroidota bacterium
ATAGGTCAAAGTGCCCGAGCTATCTACTTGATGCAGGGGATACATTGGGTTGTAAAAATCCATCCCCTCTTCCAAGGGCCAGTTTTTGCCAGCTTTGATGCCTTCTACAATACTGAGGTTAAAAGGATAATAATTAAAATCTCCCATCAAGATTATCGCCGCATTAGGTTCGCTTTGTTGTACACTATCGATGATCGCTCTCAGCTGCTCAGCAACTGCCATGCGACGAGGCTCGCTTTTTTCCATCCCTCCATATCGCGAAGGCCAGTGATTGACAACTAGATGTAAGCTTTGTTTTTTGATTTTGCCACTCACCCATAAAACTTTACGTGAAGTATAGTCTGGCTCCTCCTCAAAAGTCATTTCAAATGCTTGGTAACTATCAAGGGTAAAAACGGCTGGATCGTAAATAAAGGCACAATCAATCCCCCGCATATCGGGACTTTCTTCATGCACATAAGCATAATCACGACCGGCTAATGCAGATTGGGAGATCAAGCGTTCGACGAGCTCGCCATGCTCAATCTCAGCGATCCCTATCATCGCAGGGCCATTGGTGCCTATACCGGCTATCGCCTGAGAGATATTGGTCAGCTTTTGTTGGAGAATGTCTTCGGTCCATTTATAGCGACCTTCTGGAGTAAAATCCTCGTCAATTTTTTCAGGATCATCTACGGTATCGAAGATGTTTTCGACATTATAAAAAGCAAGGGTGTAAGTTGGGGGAGTTGTGGAGCGGGACTCCTTCGGAGAACGACAAGCTCCGACACTCAAAAGCAGGACAAATACAGCAATCCAAAAGCGAGATAACATAAGCATTTTGGATGCAAATCTACGCAAAAGCTAGAGAACTAAGGCAGGAGATAGACTTTTTGACTCATTTGGCTGCTAGCATTGCTCAATTGCAAATGATAGAGTCCAGCGGCCTGATCGCTGAGGTCAAATTGCCTTTGATTAAGGCCAGGATAAAGTTTTATTTCCTCTTCGAGAACGATCTGTCCCATCTGATTGAGAAGGCGCATTTTCCCATCCCATACTTCTGCGATCTCTACGTTTAGGGTAAAATCATTATGCGTAGGATTGGGATAGAGCTGAACGTTCTCCGCAGGAAAATCATCCTCAATACTGCTCGCTATCGTAGCACAAGTATCGACGATCTCTTGAGCTTCATTCCTGATTGTAGGCAGGAGATAAAACAATGAATCACCCGGACAAATAGTGCTACAACCATTACGGTGGCCCGAGACAATATCTAGATTCAAGCCAGAAGAACTATGCGCAGCAGAGGATAAAACATCTATTTGACTGTCGCAGCTTTTCCAAGCGATGAGTTTTTTCAAAGAGGCGATTGCAGTATCGGTCGGAGGAGTACCACTGTAAGTCCCAATCATACAAACCCCCATTGTACTGGAATTGGTACCACAAAAGTGAGCGCCTCGGACATTATTGCCGCCGCCACGGCCCTCATAAATCGTCCCATTGGGATCAATCAACCAATTGTAACCAATATCGCACCATCCATTGGTATTGACATGTAGATTGAAGATCGCCAAAACTACGGCTGGCCAATCATTGCTGCTATTGGAGCCCGCAGAATGATGCACGATCATATGGGTAGTCGGGATGATGGTAGCATCACTACAAGAAGGATTTTGTCCATCTGGGCAATTCCAATCGGTACGAGTGTCAAAGTCAGGTAAAGGACAGGCGCATTGCTCTTCACCGGGATCGGTTTTAAAAACGCCCGGATTAGGATCGTTACTATCACCTGGGCTAAAGAAATCAAAGCGTAGATTCTCTACCCAAATCGGAAGCGAGCCGGCGACAGCGCGTTCAAAACGAATTTTATACGTAAAATAGCGTGTTTCTTTTGGTAGAATCAGCATTTCACTGATAAAACGATCCTCAGCAGGATCTTTTTCGTGAAACATATCGAGCTCATCCCAAGCTGTCCAGAGGACGCCATCATTGGAAAAGCGCACACTAAAGTGTACTAAGCTCCCATTGTAGTTGATAACATCAGAAACTAGTGCCAGCGTCAGGAAGGGGACCGCATTTTGTAAGGGAATATTTTGGTCTTGAGAGGTAAAGATACCTTCCAGATTTCGTCGAAACTGCGTCAAGCCAATATTGGTTGGCAAGACATTATCCATTTGTCCTTGGGGAGGACTATCGGCCTTAAAATCTACATCCAAGCTAAGGCTCTTAGCGCCTGCCAGACTATCAGCAAATGCTAAATACGGCAGAAAGCTTAAAAGCAAAATAAGGGAAATAGACCGCCAAAGACCTAAAAAAGGCTTCACGAAAGTCTGACTCATCCTGAAAGGTACAAAAATTCTCCTAGATCACCACATTTACAATTCTTCCTGGGACAACAATTACTTTACGTGGAGTTTTTCCTTCTAACCATTGTTGAACCGTAGCATTAGCCATGGCAATAGCCTCGACATCTTCCTTGCTGGCGTCCGCGGGAACGGATAATTTGGTTCTCACTTTGCCGTTGATTTGCACCGGCATGGTGATGGAGTCTTCGACTAAATATTTCTCTTCCCACTGCGGGAAAGTAGCCGTCAATACTGAGTCTTTATGCCCTAATTTGGCCCACATCTCTTCTGCAAAGTGAGGCGCAAAAGGAGAAATCGCGATTACAAAGGGCTCTAAGACAGCTCTTTTATGTGCTTTGGCTTTCATGATTTCTTTGCTAAACACCATGAATGCAGGCACACAAGTATTGAAGGCCAATCGATCAATCCCTTCCTCCACTTTCTTCAACATCTGGTGCAAAGACTTCAATTCCTCTTTGCTGGCTTCCTCCTCATTTACAATCCAAGACTCAATGAG
>JBCAWW010000908.1:0-2837 GCA_038534415.1 Bacteroidota bacterium
GTCAAAGTCGTAGTCATCATAGTAGGAAACTGAAAGCACCCGTAATCCACTATTCACACTCGTATGTGAAGGGAAAGCTTGGTCAGTATAGCCGTGCTGAACGCTAGGGTTGGTCGCCACAGGCGTTTCAAAAAGAGGCAAAGCACTATTGTCAACTAATTGCTGGAGGGCGATTCGTTTGCCATATGGATCAGAAGCGGAGGCGGTAAAATGCCATTCTCCCGTCATGATCGGACGACCGAGAATATCAAACTTGCTAAAGAGCCAAATATCATTTTGGATATTGTTGCCGTCTGCAACTAAGATGGCGCGATCTTGTCGATCATAAACCATATGCACTGCTTCTGCGCCGGGGACTTTTTTCATCACGACCCGGCCACGGGAATCATACTCATACCAAAAAGCATAGCTCTGCATGACATCCATGTGGAGAGTACCATTGAAGCCGAGCATATCTTCAAAACCCTGCGGCTGTAGGACAAATTTGACACGATCAAATTCATCATAGAGATAGAGCGTATTGGCAAAGACACCTGTCTCAATTTGTACACTTTGCATGATGGTTTTGCCCATCTTATCTACAAAAGTATAGCTAGGGTGCTCGTTTTCGTCGATGCTGACGCTAACGTAAAGATCACTGCTAGGATCGGTGGTCGTCGCTTTTTTGTAGCCATTGAAATCTGCCTGATCCCAAATCTCTACGCCTGCTTCGAAATAGGGTACAACAAGACTAACAGGAATAAGTGGATCACCATAGTGCAGATAATCAGCCTCTTGGGTATGGCCCTGCGCTAACTGCCACGGTGTACCTGCTGCACCTTGCTCTTCCACTCGTCCGAGAGGAGAAGCCTCAAACAGAGTCTCAGCAAAGGCAGGCTCATTGGGGTAGAGCGTCTGATAAAAACTGCTCTGATCGCTGATCGGGTTGCTACGGTAGCTGCCCAAATTCCCACCATCAGTATAGGGTAAGTATTGGATTGGCTGCTGCCCAAATTGATCTAAAACCACTGGCTGGATCACATCGTTCCGCGAAGGGGAAAGACCCACCGCAGTCGATTGAAGCCCGCGACCTAAACCATCAAAATAGGTAATAGACTCCTGCTTTTGGCGCATATCTGTGAGCGCTGCTATGTCATTGTCGTTTTGGACCGCTTCGCGGAACGTTTGATTGTGAATGTAGTTTTCACTATTAGTTGGTTGGGCCCAGATGATAGGCTCTTGATCACAAGAATAACCGATACTGGCGCAAGCTGGAAGAGGGGCAACTGCTTTAGGGGTGGAGTTTGTCGTCAGGACAGTATTAGTGAAGTTATACGCTATATCCACACTCGCAATTGGTGCCACAGAAGTATTCAAGGGATAGGGGAAGGCTTGAATCTGCGTGCTGATATCACTCACTTCACAACTATAGCGATCGTGGGCTTCGCCTGCTAGATTGAAGGCATATAGCCGTAATCCTGGATTGTAAGACACGATCAGATTGGTTAAGACGATTTCTCCGCTGGCACGTATACTTAAAAAGCTTGGTATGTTTCGGTAAATCGAGCCAAAAGACTTGGCCCAAAGCAGACTGCCATCGTTCGCTGAAAGCTGAGTCAAAACAGTCTGCTGTCCAAAAGTACCAGCGAGTTGGATATTGCCATTGGGGAGAAATGCCCCTGCCGTAAAGCGAGAATCAAGTACATCGGTTGAGAAATCGTACTCTTGAGACCAAAGCATATTGCCATTGGCATCGACGCGATATACTAAGGCATGTTGTTCTGCTCCTCCTTCGGAGTTGCCAAAACCCAAATAACCCCCTTGTGGATGATTCAGAATGGCGGCAGTAGTGATACGATAAGCACTTTTGGCCGGATCATTGAAAGCCAAATCACGAGTCCATATAACATCGTCATTGCTCGTGTTGAAAAGACTTAATTTGGTGCGATAAGCCCCAGCGCTATAGGCTCGACCATTGAATAATACGTCATTTTGAGGATTCAATAATAAGCTTCCGCCCATAAAGGCATTGCCGCCGCCATTGAGGATTTTGGCATATTGATAATTGCCATTGGCGTCAAATTTGAGGCTATAGCCATTGGCGCTAGCCGTATTGATTGAATGTCCTGTAGCTATCAGTGAACCATCAGACAACTCCACTAAATCAGAGATAAAATCCTGACTCATATACGGATTGACTTGCCCTACTTTAGACCATGCAATGCTACCATCAGCCAAACTAATCTTGGTCAAAGCGAGACGGTGATGCTCAAAGTCATGAGAGGATTGGTTGTAGCCGAATACGATATGGCCATCGCTAGTCAGAGTTGCACGAGAACCATTAGCTGTAATTCCCCAGTTTTCGAAGGCGGCGCTGCCGAACGTTTGGGTCCAAATCGTCTGCCCTGTACGGTCGATACGAGAGATAAGCATATCGGTATCTGTCTTAGTATCGACGGTAGTATTGTTGATCGAATAATTGTTGAGGTCGATACTTGCCGGATCTACATAGGCAATCCCATTGGCGTAAGGAGTAGTATGATTGGCTACATCTCTCATGCGGCAAGTGAGGGTGGTTTGACCGTTTTCAACGACTTCGTCAAACTCTATCCAGTCAGTACCATTGCTCAGATGATGTTTGGTAATGGTATGAGTACGTGTGCTGGTTGTGGCTTCTCCATAGACGATGAGATCGCCATTGGGGAGCAGTTTCGTTTGATACTTGAAATTACCGCTAGCTTCCTGCATGATATCGACAGGAGGTGCCAAGGAAGAGGAGGGTAGCACTTGGGCTTGTAAGCTCCATAAACTGAGGCTAAATAGGCTCAGACAGAGCAATAGTTTCCTGAGCGCAGTAG
>JBCAWW010000909.1:0-2826 GCA_038534415.1 Bacteroidota bacterium
CCAACTGCAGAAAATATCGCCATTGTCATCTGGGAGATATTACGCGAGCATTTGGATTCTAAATTGGAATTAACTGTAAGATTATATGAAACCGAACGAAACTTTGTGGAATTCCCATCCACTTAATGGGGGAAATGGTCATGCCAACGGTAATGGCTACCACCAAGGGAAACACGGTCATGACGAGGAAATAGGAGATGCCCACCATGCAACTTCCGTTGATACCCCCTTGCGACCCGACGCCTTTGATATAGACGATGAAACCAAAATAGAACAGATCTCCGGCCATTTTCGGCATATTATGGAGATATTAGGACTCGATTTGACTGACGATAGCCTCAATGGTACTCCAGGACGAGTAGCAAAGATGTACGTCAAAGAGATCTTTAGCGGACTCGATCCCAAGAATAAGCCAGCAATGCGCTTGTTTGATAATAAGTATCAATACAATGAGATGCTGGTGGAAAAGGACATTACCTTCTTTTCAAACTGTGAGCACCATTTTGTGCCCATTATCGGCAAAGCTCACGTTGCTTATATTTCTTCTGGCAAAGTGATCGGCCTTTCTAAGCTGAATCGCATCGTGCGCTACTATGCTCGTCGCCCTCAGGTACAGGAACGATTGACCCGTCAGATTGCGGAAGAGCTAAAGCAGGCCCTTGGCACAGATGATATTGCAGTCGTAATCGACGCTGAGCATTTGTGTGTTAGTTCTCGTGGGGTGCAGGACATCACCAGCTCTACGGTTACCTCGGACTACAGTGGCAAGTTCAAAGACCCAGAAGTCAAAGCGGAGTTTTTGAAGTATCTGGAATTGTAGCCTCAGAGATAATCTGATCTTAACAATAAAAAACGCCCTCCAATTGTCCATTGGAGGGCGTTTTTTACAGCTCTCATTTTGTTTATATCGCCTTCGCCGAACAAATCCCCCCTACCCTAGTTGAGTAGAAAAGTTGTCTAAATGCAAAGCATTCAAAATAAAAAAGTCCTTATAATCGGCGCTACCGGTGATATTGGTAGCGAAACGGCTCGCCTGATCAAGCAATCAGGTGGGCATCTTTATCTCAGCGGTCGAGACCAAAACAAACTGCAAGCCCTTGCCACTGAACTCAATCTAAGCCAAGACAATATCTTTCCCTTAGACATTACAGATGAGGCTGCCATCGTCGATATGGCGGAGCAGATTCATAGTCAAATAGGTCAGTTAGATGTCCTCATCAATGCTTCTGGTATTGGCGTGATCAAAAGTGTAGAGAGCCTTAGCCTCCAAGAGTTTCAAAGTTCTCTCAATACCAATTTGGTGGGTCCTTTCTTACTGCTTAAGTACTTTCTACCTGCGATGAAAGCCGTCAAGCAAGGTTTGATCATCAATATCCCAGGCGTATTGGGCAAAACCCCTATGGCAGGGGCCGCGGCCTATGCAGCCTCCAAATACGGTCTCAATGGCATGCTAAAGTCCGTCCGTGAAGAATTGAAACGCACCCAAATCCGGATCACCAATATCTATCTTGGCGGGGTCAATAGTGCTTTTTGGGACGATATAGATTTACGCGTACCGCACGACAAAATGATCACCCCCAAAGAAGCCGCTCGTTCCATTTGGTTTTTGTGCCAGCAACCAAGCTCGAGTGTGGTTTCTGAGATGGTCTTGCAACCTTTTTATCATCAAGCGATTTAAGTACGAAGCAAATAGTATTAAGTAGCCAGACAGAAAGGACTCCAAAAAGTCGATTCCGAGGGACTAATTACTGCCCCAGATTGCTATAAGCGACCGAGGGTCATGCCTCCGTCTACCATCACCACTTGTCCGGTAGAATAAGGGAAATCGCCACTAGCCAAGGCAGCTACGGCTTTGCCGACGTCTGATGGCGTTCCCCAACGGGCTTGTAAACTCAAACCCTCCGCAAATAACTTATCATATTTTTCTTTGACGGCACTCGTCATATCCGTCTCAATAATACCCGGACGCACCTCAAAAACCGAAATTCCATATTCTGCCAATCGTGCCGCCCAAAGTTGAGTCGCCATGCCAATGCCTGCTTTGCTGAGGCAATATTCTCCTCGATTGACCGAAGCGAGCGTAGCCGAAACGGACGACATATTGATGATCGTAGCCTGAAAATCAGCCTCTCCCCTCCCCTGCTCCACCATCCATTTGGCGATGGCTTGTGTCAAAAAGTAAGGGCCCTTGAGATTGATATTCATGACCCAATCATAGCTTTCTTCACTCGCTTCGAGAAGGTCTTTGCGTTCGCGAGGAGCGACCCCCGCATTATTAACCAATAAATCCAAACGATCAAAATTAGCTTTGAGCAATGAGAGCATGCGTTCGCGATCAGCGCTTCTCCCGATATCGCCTTGGACATAAATCACTTTGGTTCCTTGCTTCGCAAAACGCTCCATTACGGTTTGGACTTGCTCCGCAGAACGCACCCCATTCAAGGCTAAATCGTAGCCCCGACTAGCTAACTCATCCGCGATACCCAGACCGATCCCTCGCGTTCCGCCGGTGATAAAGGCAGTCTTTTTACTCATATCTGGGCTTGGATTGATGGTACCTCTAACCAGCGCCTTTCCTTCCAGCTTTTCACCCCCAACTCTGCTAGCTGCACTCCTTTGGCCCCTTCTAACAAATCATAGCTAAAGGGCTCATCCTTGACAACATAGCGCAAAAACTTCTCCCATTGCACCTTAAAAGCATTGTCATATGGCTCCTGATCAGGCACAGGCAACCAGTCAGCAAAAAAGTCAATGGTCTGGGGTATGTCTGGGTTCCAAACGGGTTTGGGAGTATTGCCATAAGCTTGGGTAACACATTCACGTAAA
>JBCAWW010000910.1:0-2826 GCA_038534415.1 Bacteroidota bacterium
TATCTCCCTCCAACAGCCTGATACCATCAAGCCGGGCCAAAAGGTAGCCGCCATGATCAGACTTACCGATCATCTTGGTCAGCCGGTCCCCAATACAGATCTAACCGTATGGGGAATCAATGCACAGTTTCCCCGCGAAAATGTCCCTGAGCTTGCATACTTAGGACCAAAAATCTTAAGTGAGGCCACTCGATCGAGCCTCAGCACCTCTGGCATAGATCGATATTTGCTCAATCAAAGAAAGACCATAGATAAAGGCCGCGCCGAGGATTTAGGACTCATGAACCGAGACTATTATCAGCTTTATTTTCCAGACTCTCTGGTCCTCAAATATTATCCAATCGCAGATACAAATGTGGCGATGTATGCCCCTTTTGTGTTTGACTCTTTGGGCCAACAGCAACAAGTCAATTTTATCTGGCAAGACAGTGTGATAAAATATTATGTTGGCGCGAACCCCAATCAAGCCTACTGTATTTTGAGTAAAGAGGGAGGCGAGGTGGATTTAGACCTCCGGCTGGACGGAGAGCTTTTGCACCTACCGGATGTCTTGCTCAAAAAAGGCTATAAACTGGAGTTGTCTATCAATCGGGATCAATTGCCTCGAAGAGCGAGTATGGAACTGAGGCCCTACTTGATGACCTATCAAGAGGCTGATATTATCAATCAATATTTCATCGAAATAGAGCCCTCGGGCGGAGATGTCTGCTACCTTTGGCAAAAGGCTTGGGACTACCCCATCAGAGTGAGTGCCTATACTCCATTTCAGGCGGGTCCCTTTAGCTCAGATTCTATTTACCTTTTATATCCGGGACAATTTGGTCGCAAGTTTGCTTGGACAAGTCGCGATAGATATCAAATCGAGAAATTGAAAACCTACGTTAGGCAGGCTGATGCAGCACAAGTAGGTTATCCTTTCCCAATGATCTATCAGGGCCAAAAGCCTGGTGAATATATTTCCCCTCTCGATTCACTTAATTTGAGCATTGCACAAGGCTCCGACCAATCCTATATCCCAGAAAGCTTTGATGGAATTCCGGATCTTGATTATCCATACTTTTCATCCCCTCAAGCTGGACTAAAAATCTTTATTGCGAAGCAGCAGGATGCTAAAGCCTTGCATTTTATTTTGAGGACTAAGGCAGACAGTCAAAATGCTTTCGTAAAAAGTGCTAGCAAAGCGTCAAGCACTTGGGCATTGCCTCCGGGGACTTACGGCTTAGAAGCACATTTTGCCGACAGCCTGTGTATTCAATATCCTGATGTGGTGATCAAAGCAGATTCGATATGGGTTTTGAATCTGGCACACTTAAAAGGAGATACTTTAGCCAAATCTCAATGGCTGAGTAGTACTGCGGTCCAAGCTAATCACACCTACCATCAATCATGGCAAGTGCCTCAGCCACTCAACTACTCCTCCGATGATATAGGAGATTATACCCTGAAACTCCGTCTCGTGGATGCGTTCGGCGAAGCCGTAACCCAAGCCAAAGTATGGGCCAATGGCAATAGGCAAACGAAGCGACTACAAATCAGTGATGAGGAAGGCTGGGTTTATTTCCCTGCGATGAAGGACTCTACCCCAGAGCTCAGTATTTTTCATCCCGATTATCGCTATACAACTTTTCAATATGGGGGAGAAGATAAAGTGCTCCTCAATGCTATGCCTAGCGAGCACCTTGCTTTGTGGCAAGCTGCGCTGAACGCTACCCATAAGATCGAGAGAACTTACTACCAAAGTCGCAGGTATTACCTCACCTACTTTGCCAGTCCGCCCCCTTTTATTCCAGATCCAAGCCTCTTTTATCAAGACACCCTCACTCCCATAAGAAAGCAGATAACTCTTGATTCTAGTATGCTCCCTATCATCCGCAAAAGTCCTCCGGCAAGAGAGGTGGACAATGGTTTTCCGGAATTTTTCTTGCCATTAACAGGCGTCCAATGGGGTATTAATAGCACTTTGGGCCTAGCGAAAATGCAAGGAGTTTTGACTTATGAAGGAGGGGGCTTTGCAAGGCTAGGCTTTTGGTATCAGTTGAGTCGTAGGCTACAACTCAATCTATCGGGCAGCTTAGAATCCCAATATGCCAGTGCGCAGCGCGGGCCAGCCATCATTCAAGCCAATAGCCTCTGGGAAAACTGGTATGAAGCAGGAGCAGCGGTATATCCCGCCATTAGAAGGGATAGATGGACGAGCGAGCTGCAGCTCCAATATGCGCCCATCAAAACGAATTTTTGGGAACTCTCCCTTGGTCTGGGAGCCGGCATTATGGGCGGCAGAGTGGCCCTAGACGCGAGGCGCGATGGGCAGTTATATGACTATCAAGCGATATTTGAGCAGGATCGGGTCGGTACACCGCTCAGTAATCCCGATCGTACTGACATATTGAGGGGCATTAGGGATGAATCCTATGAGACGACCTATGCACTCCGCAACTCCATCGCCCCTTATGCCCTGACTTCGGCTCAAATAAGTTATCGCCTTGCCCCTCGTCTCCATCTTTATCTCAACTATCAATTCCAACTCAGCGGGCTCAATACTTGGGATACCGAAATAGGCAGTTATGATCCATTGACCCAAGGCCCTAGTGGGATCATAAATAGGCGCAGACATCAGCAAATCGGGATTGGGGTTAGTGTCAAATTGAGCAAAGCTACCACTTCCTTCTGGTGGCAAAGTCCAACCACTGCTCATTACGGAGAACTTACTGAAACTCGTAAACTTGTCGAAAGCCTCACCGAGGATAGTGATTCGGATGGCGTTCCGGATTTATATGATAAGGAGCCTTTTTCTTCGCATCGATACTAGTACCTGGCGAAGAAAAA
>JBCAWW010000911.1:0-2825 GCA_038534415.1 Bacteroidota bacterium
CAAGACGGACGGATCTATTTCTTCTGCAAATGAGTATGATGATAAGAATCACGGGTATTTGCCTATTATTTGTTCTCTTGTTCACTAAGCTGGCGTTTTCACAAAGTGCGGATCTCGATAGCCTGAAACAGTTACTTAAGACAGAGATTGAGAAAGAGTCTCGGATTGAGGTTTTGATCTCCTTAGGTAGCGAATATCGGGGCATCAACCGTAGTGAATCAAGGGTCTATTATGAGCGTGCGATTGAGCTGGCCAAAGAGATAGAGTCTCTTGAGCGAGAAATGCAGGCGAGTATGGGCTTGATAGTAATTCTGTACGAAACCTCCCCTGATTCTGCTAAGCAGCTGCATGACAAAGTTTTTACCTACGCCAAAGCTCAAGCCGATACCAGCAAAATTCTTACTTTACTCAACTATCGGGGCATTTTTGCCCATCGAGAAAATGATTGGGACTTAGCTCAAAGCTCCTACAAGCAAGCGATCCAAATTGCTGAAAGTCTAGGCGAAAGTCGCCCGGGATTATATATCAATCTCGGCATGACCCTCTCCAATGCTGGTAATTTTTTGGAAGCCATCGATTACTACTATGAGGCACTTGCGATCTTCGAAAAGGAACAAAACCAATATGGCCTAGGGATCATTTACAACAATCTCGGCGTGGCTTATTACGACCGCAAGGATTATAAGATGGCCTTGGAGTATTATGACAAGTCCTACAAGGCCTTAAGCGAGACCAACAATAAGATATATGCGCTGACCACAAAATCTAGCATCGCCAATGTCTATGAGGAGTTGAAGGAGTACGACAAAGTATTGGAAATCATGGATGAGGTCCTCCAACTGAGTGAGGAAGCGGGCGATCATGCCAGCATTATCGAAGCCAAAACCAATATCGCACGCTTTAGTGCCAACAAAGAGATTGGGAATTTTGAATTAGCGAAGCAGCTGATCAGAGAGGTTACCCCTTTTCAGGATGAGATGAGCGAAATTACGTTCAGGCATTTCCTGTATGCCAAAGCCCTGATTTATGAGAGTGATGGCCAATACAATTTGGCTATCTACCAGCTCCAAAAGATTCGAAGCCAATCATTTGCTAAATCTCTTGAGTACGTTGGCGTTGAGGACCTTGAAAAAATTGCAAAGTTATATGCTAAGGTGGGCAATCATAAAGCGGCCTATGAGGCATATAGTCAGTTCAAATTGCTCAGCGATAGTCTCCTGAGTGCCTCGCAATTGGCCGAGATGAAGCTCAAAGAAGCCGAACTGCTCTACAATCAGGAAAAGGAACTCAAAGAGGAAGCCTATCAAGCCGAACAAGCCATCGCGAAGCAAAATATTCGCTTTCGCAACATCCTCGCGGGAGGTTTGGTGTTTGCGCTTCTGCTCACGATGGGATGGGGCTATTCGGTCTATAATGCCGGTCGACAGCGTAAGCAATATGCGAGTCAGCTCGAAAAAGAAGTGGACCAGCGTACAGAAGAAATTCAAAAGGCAAACCGCCGCATGGAGCAGTACAATTACGAGCTCAAGACGTTTAGCTTCATTGCCTCACACGACATCAAAGAGCCGATTCGTGGCATAGGCGCGCACTCTGGTCTGATCTACAAAAAACTACCCGAATCGCTACAAAATCAGCTCGGAGAATCTTTTCAAACTATCAAAAATAGTACGAGCCATCTCTACAAACTGGTGGAAGATTTTACCCGTTACACCGCCATGTCGCATGATGAAGAGGTGAAAATTGAAGAGGTGGATATCAATTCGATCGTAACGACCATTATCCAAACCTTTGGAGAAGGCCTAAATAAATACAGAGGCAGGGTACAGATGTCTGATCTACCCAAGATCAAGAGCAGTAATTCGCTCTTATTCACAGCCCTCAAAAATCTGATAGAAAACGGCCTCAAATTCAATCAATCCAAGGTTCCTATCGTTCAGGTTTCGTACGAAAAAACGGAGGCCAATCACCTCATCAAGGTCAAGGACAATGGTATCGGTATCCCTGCCGAGTATCATACAGAGGTATTTGGGATGTTCAAAAGCCTCAATCCGCAGCATGAGTACGAAGGCTCAGGGATTGGTTTGGCGATCGTGCGGCTGAGTGTGCAAAAGCTAGACGGGCTGGTCCTCATCGACAGTGAAGAGGGTAGTGGCAGTACCTTTACGATATCTTTGCCTCTTGAGGCTTAAGCAAGCGATTATTGGCTGAGTATTTTCCTTTTTTACTGCTGCGCAGAACGCTTCTAATCGTTCCGCGAAGCGGTAATAGCCATCGCCCCAAGTGCATCAAACCTCCTGCTCGTGGGGATGAGGCAAGGGTTTGCCGCAGTGAGGACAGTATGCAAAATCAAAGCCGCCTTGATCATTGGCTTGCAATTGGGACAATTGCTGACGTTGTTTCTCGAGCTTTGCTTCGTCCAACTTCTCTACAAAAGCAGCACTAATGATACCCGTGGGTAAGGCGACTAAGCCTATCCCTAGCAAGGCGATGATTCCACTCACCAACTGTCCCCAGCCTGTCACCGGAAACACATCTCCATAGCCTACGGTAGTCAGGGTCGCGATGGCCCACCAAAAAGTAGCGATGATATTAGGAAAAGCCTCCGGCTGAACGTCCCCCTCCAAATAATACATCAGGGTAGAAGCCAGCAATAGCAACACAAAAGTGATAAAAAGGCTAATGCCCAATTCCGCACTTTCTTCTTTAAATTTGACCTCAGATTTATCCGAGTATTGCGCGTGATGCGGCTACTCAGGATTTTCAAACTTTCGAGATATACCAAATCCCTGCGTTTGGTGGGAGACATCTTTTTGGAAAAAAGTGCG
>JBCAWW010000912.1:0-2823 GCA_038534415.1 Bacteroidota bacterium
GATGCGTTATTTGGGTAAGGTGGGCGAGCCTCGGGGACGATCTTATTTACGGTCGCTCCACTCAATATTAAAGAAGATCCATACAGCTTAGTCAATCCTTCCATACGCGCTGCGGTGTTGACAGCATCACTCACCACTCCTGCTTCCATACGACCTCGGTCGCCCATGATTCCCATCATCAAAGAGCCAGTATGCAAACCGATCCCAATCTTGATAGGGGGTAGCTTTTCAGCCTTCCTTTCCTGATTATATTGCTGGACGGCCTGCTGCATTTCAATGGCCGCAGCAACCGCATCCATCGCTTGGTTTTGAAACAAAGCCATAACCCCATCCCCATAGTATTGATTCACAAAACCGTCATGGGTTTGAATTACAGGGCCAACTTTTCCTAAATAAGTGTTGAGAAACTCAAAATTCTCTCTTGGAGTCATGCGTTCCGACAAAGTCGTATAAGCACGAATATCAGAAAACAATACGCTGACTTCCTTCTCAACGCCATCGCCTAACTTCACATCCAATACGCTTTCCCTCCCCAGCGAACGCAAAAATTCATAAGGGACAAAACGCTCGGTCGCCTTATTGATTTTGGTCAACTCCTCGTTCAGCGCAGCTTGAGCCTTAAGCTTAGCCTTTTGATCGTCTCGAATACGTCTCCCGAGGCCAAGAGAGTAAACCAATATATGGCCAAGGAAACACAACAAAAAGATCAGAAATGGCTCCACAGGCATGTATGAACGAAAACCTATCGCTAAGAAGCCAATGACAAATACGAGCATCGAACCAATGATAAAGTAGTTCCGACCTCTGATTTTGTTATTGATCAAGGCAATGGAAAACGCTAACAAGAAGGGGACATCGACAATAAAAATGATATTTCGGATCGTAACCGTAGTTCCAGGTACTTGGCTTATCAGTCGATAAGCAGTACCTCCCACAAGCAACACTAGTTTAAAGACAATTAGATAGTAAATGCCGCGATGCCATCTCGGCATATGCTCTTTGGTTTTCAGGTAGGATTGGGCAAATAGATAATAAAAAACCGAAATCATACCCGTGATCCAGCTGAGGGTATAGGTCGCATTAAGAAGACTAATGGGAAAAATGCCAAAAGGGCCCACCACTCCGTCCCAAAAGATGACCAAATCAACCGCAAGCACATAAAGGGTATAATAGAGATAAGCAATTTCCCGTGTGCTAAAAAACAGCATCAGATGGTAGAGCATCATGATGGTCAGTATGCCCATAAAGATGCCTGTGCCCCCAATGATATTGGCAATGAAGGCCAGAAAATCATACTCAAAAGCTTCATTCTCCTTGAAACGAAACGCGATTACGGGCTTAGCCTTTTCTAATTCCTCTAATCTAATATAGAGATAGGCTGAATCTTGAGGAGGCAGCTTAAACAGAGCGTTTTCTTTGTAGCCACTATTCCGGATCTTGTCTGTAGCAGGAATAAAGGCCCCCGTTCTTTGGTGTAACCAACCATTGGCGCTTTTTTGATAAGCATCGATGAGATCATTGCGGTCTATCTCTAACCACCAAACCGTCGTATCCTTATCGATAGAGTTTACCCATAGCCGCGCCCAGACGACACTTTGCTCTTCAAGTCGATCTGCAATATCTTTATTAAGGCGGGTCCAGATACCATCTACCGGCGGAAGGCTATCTTTTGAAATCTGTACGTAAATGAGAGAGTCGGGGATGCTAAGTCGAGGGTTCTCTTTATCTAGTTTGATTAGGCCATTTTGGGCAAACAGGCTAAGCGTTCCGCAAAGCGGCAAAAACAAAATCAGGCCCCTAATCCACCAGTGAAAAAGCTTTTGCATACCTCAAACTACATATTTGCGAGTATCCCAACAACCACGACAGGATAAACTTGGGATTTTAATGAACAAAAGTATTTTACCGAACGTTAGGTAATCAGATTCACATACTTTAAGTTTGCAGTATGAGACCACAAAAAGTTGATGACAAAGCACTATTGGAGGGCCTGATGGCGGTATTGCGAGCCAAAGGTTATGATGGGGCTAGCTTAAATGAGCTCGCGAGTGCATGTGGTTTACAAAAAGCGAGTCTGTATCATCGATTTCCGGGAGGCAAAAAAGACATTGCACTTGCTGTCCTCAATTATGTAGGTCAATGGACTGAGCAGCATATTTTCAAAGTCTTAGTGGATCAGGCATCACCCTGCGGGGAACGCCTCTCCATTGCTTTACAAAATATCGACATCGTCTATCATGCAGGCAAAGTTTCTTGTTTGCTCAGAGCCCTCTCCTTGGATAGTGGCTTAGCCCTGTTTGGCGAGCAAATAAAGCAAAGCATGGAAAAATGGATCGCCGCCTTCCAAAAATTGGGACAAGACTGGGGCCTAGATGCCAAATCAGCACTGGCAACTGCCATCCAAGTACTTATCAAAATTCAAGGTAGCCTGGTAGTTTCCAAAACCTTGGGTGATACTAGCCCTTTTCAAGACTCTCTCAAAGAGATTGAAAGCATGTATTTCAATCTTTAAAAAATTTGATCAACAATTTAACCGAACGTTCGGTAACATCTTTTCAACTTAGCTAACTTATGTCAAATCCTCATCTCGCCCGCATCCGCATTTATCCGGTCAAATCGCTTGATCCAGTGGAAATATCCAGAGTAGAGATAGGCGTCCACTCCCTACTCCACGACAGAGAATATGCCATGATCGCTCATGATGGGCGATTTGTGAATGGCAAACGGACAGGCAAAGTCAATCAGCTCAAAGCGATGCCTTTCATTGTTGCCTCGTTTTCCTAATATGATGAGTTGGTTTTCGAGATCAAATTCTGCTTTGAG
>JBCAWW010000913.1:0-2819 GCA_038534415.1 Bacteroidota bacterium
AAAAAGGTGGCGGTGGTGCCAGAGATAAGCGTTCGGCAAAGCCGGCCAAATCCACCGACTCTCCGCTAAAGTAAGCCCCCAATATCTCATCCATTTCCTCTAGTGGACTATCGCTGCGCGGAACGCTCATCTCCGCCAAAGGATTGACTTTACTCAAATACGCAAAGGGAGGCTTCACACCTTGCGCAACGCTATCCTCCCAAAGCTCAGGAGCTGGCTGCCCCGCCAAGATCGCCATGCCCAAGGCTATGATATGCTTGCAAGCCCCTTCTCCACCATACGGACACGTACACCTCCCCGACAAAGGCTGCGTCCATAAATAAGTCACATAGCGACTACTGCCCGCTACCTCTGCCCGAAAACGATCCCCCTGTCGCACGATTTTACTGATCCGATTGTGAAAAAAGTACTCCTGCCCTCTCTCTACTGTGAGCGGGGCCGCTAAACTCAAAAGTGCCTTCGGATCAAAACTTGCCATGCCGAAAACTAGGCATTTATAAGGAATGCCCATAAATAATCGTTAATCCTCATAAACCTAATCCCATGAAAAGCGCCATATTACTTCTGACAGGCTTATTTTTCCTACTCCAGCTCAACCAACCCCCATTAAATCAAGCGCTATCCGAAGAGGATCCCAAAGCCGATACTACTGATATTACGGCCTGGCTACAGCAGCAGTACCCAAAGCTTCCCGCCCCCAAAAAAGAATTTCGTTCTGGTCATATCAGCATGCGCAAAATCGTAGACATGAGCCTCGATCGAGTCGATGGCTTTGCCTTGCAACTGCCCCACCAAGGCATGACCCCGAGTCCGACTATTTATAATGATTTATTGCTGGTCAGCGGTGGCTTTGGCAGCAAAGAGTATTATGCCTTTGACGCCAAAACGGGTCAGATGAAATGGGGTATGGACTTAGATGACGATGGCCCGACCTCCGCAGCCGTAGTGGACGATATTGCCGTATTCAACACCGAGTCATGTACCATCTTTGCGGTCCAGGCGAGTAGCGGCAAATTGCTGTGGTCCTATTGGTTAGGCGATCCCTTGATGTCTACCCCAGCCATTGGCAATGGTTTGGTCTATACAGCTTATCCAGCACATGGGATTGCGAGTGGGGGCGGCTATTCGCCGAACGCTTCCCCTAATCATTACAACCAACTGCCCATCCAACAAAATCAAATTTCTCAACCAGAGCAGACTGTGAGTGAAAATCTGCCCAGTCTTGCAGCAGGGCACAAATGGCGGCCCACCCACGTATTGATCGCAATGGACCTCTATAGCGGAGAAATCAAGTGGCAACGCTGGCTTGACGGGGATATTCTTTCTGCTCCGGTCGTAGAAGGGACTGAGCTCCACCTCAGCAGTTTTTCGGGTACCATCTACCAATTTGACGCAATCAGTGGAGCACTCAAATCAGCCCAGATGAGCCAAGCCACTTCAGCCCCAAGTATCGTGGGTAAAAATGTATTTGTAAGCAGACGTGCCGACAAAGGTGATAATATTGGGGAAAGCATCAGCATGCTAGATCGTGGCAGCGGCGAAATTCAAATGGACCAATACGAAAAGGCAGCCCCATACTTAGACCAACAAGTACAAACCCGCTCCGCCCTCAAAAAAGAAGCCATGGACTATGATGCAGGCAATGGCTTTGGCGCTGGCGCACCCGCGAACTCAGGCTGGCAATCTGCCGCCTACAATATCGGCCAGTCCAATGTATCCTCCTTACAAGCCTTTACGGGTTCTAGGGTCCTGCATTACGATGATCGCAACTACAGCCTGATGGGGGACGAACTAATCTGCACCAACCCCAAAAACGGTAAGATCAACTGGCAGATGGATATCGACGGCGATTTGCAACAATCCGGTGGCTTTCTCGCTACGGCTCCCATCCGCGCGGGCAAACATATCATTATCGCTACCTTAAAGGGAGAAGTTATCGTCATGGACGCCCAAAAAGGCAAAGAAACAATGCGTTTTAGCCTTGGTGAGCCCATCCGTTATGCCCCGGTGGTAGACAATGGCCGCATATATGTCAGCAGCATGCGAGGCAAGATTTACTGTCTCGAAACCGATGATCCCAGTATTAGTGGCTGGCCAACTCTTTCGGCCAATGCAGCTCGCACCAATCGGATCCAATAGCTATTTTTGAGGCCCTTTTCTTTTTTTCACCGCTGCGCGGAACGATTATCTCCCTTGCTAAGCAGAATAAAGCCCCGTAGAGACGCAAAATATTGCGTCTAAATAAGGGATCATCGCCAGGCGGAACGCTTCTCTCCCTTGCTAAGCAAAAGCTATCTCAAAATCCTTGATTGGGATGCTAAATGAGACGCAAAATGTTGCGTCTCTACCGCTTGCTACGATGGGAGGGAAGCGTTCTGCGAAGCAGTAAAAAAGCGATGAGCACTCACTTCTTTACGCGAGCCCTAATTGTAGACTTTCGGGATCAAATAGGGAAAGATACATAGGCCGCTTGTCCGTGAGGACTGCCTGCCCAAGCAATGCCGCGTCTTTGATATCATAAACATGCAGGGATTGAGTATGATAGCGCCATTGGGATTTTAGGGATTCAATACCGAAATGAACGAGCAGTCTTTCCGATTTTTGTTGGCTTAGGCGAGCTTGAGCTGCTGCCTCACGAGCTTGCAACTCCTTACTAAGTATCTGGCGAGTGCGCGCTTTGAGCTTTGGCAGCGCAAAGTTTTGCTGAAAAGTGAGGGGCGCGATACTATAATCACAAAGCCGCGGAAACCACTCTTGCCACCATTCAACGGTGGGGCCTAGTTCTAGGGCAATGGTATGTCCCTCCCAGAGCAGCAAAT
>JBCAWW010000914.1:0-2814 GCA_038534415.1 Bacteroidota bacterium
TGCTGCTTCGCAGAACGCTTAGCTCTAAATGCGGCAAGCATGCACACACCTACATTGGTCAATGAATCAGTCTACAAAATAGATCGCTCATTTTTGGGCTATTACTCAAAACGAGATAAGCGTTCTGCGAAGCAGTACTCAAAACAAAAACTAAGCAGACACAGGACTCACGAGCTTTTCAATCTTCACTCTTACATTTTTGTGGTAAGGCGTCTTGGCCAGAGGATCACAATCCGTCAAAGAAGTCAGCGCATTGGGGGAGCTACCGATCTCCTCCTCTGTCGCACCCGGATATCGAAAACCATAGCCGTGAGGCATAGAAAGCATGCCTTGTGGCATATCCTCTGTGAGCAAGGCCTGGATCTTGATCTGCCCGACCTGGGACCGACAATAGACCCAATCATTGGTTTCGATATTATACTGAGCGGCGTCTAGTGGGTTGATCTTCAGACTGCCATACTTATCGTTTTTACGCCAAGCGGGATTGCGGATTACGGCATTGGCGTTGTACGAACGCCTCTCGCCCGCAAGTAAGTTGAAAGGATACTCTTGATGGAGCGCATTTTCAGCTTTGGCCTTTTCGGGCAATTGATCCAGCCACTCCAACATCTCTGGGATTTCTAAATGCACCTTGCGGTCCTTGTGTCGGATCAATTCCCAATGCTCCTCATGTGTATGCTCACTGATAATGGTTCCCGATTTGCTATGCAGGATGCGAGCAAAGAGCTCCTCCCCTAGCGCATAGCCTTCTCCCTTGAGTCCAGCCCGTTGCACGGCCTTTTTGTACTTCGCGGCATAACGATGAGCGGCAAACCAAACGGCACTGGCCACCCCGGCATTTTTGTAGGGCAAAGCACGCCCCAAAGTTTCCTTCAAAATAAGGAGACTGTACTTTTTCCATTTGGGACGCAAGCTAGTAGTTAGCCCCAAAGCAAAAGGAAGGATTCTAGCCTTAGGAAAACGACGATCGAGCTTTGCTAGCTGCCGCAGCAGAGGAAATGAGTAGGGAATCTCTCCCATGGCCGTCACCAGCTTGTGATAGATATCTGGTTCCGAAAGGGTGTTGCCCAAAGGCGGTAAAACTGGATGTCGGAGATGGAAAAAGTTATGGGGGAACTCCAGATTGAAAAAGGTGGCTTCCATTTTTTCAAACTGATTGCTTGCAGGCAAAACATAATGTGCCTCTCTGGCAGTTTCCGTCATTGAAACCTCAATGGACACCAACAATTCTAATTTGCGAAAAGCCTCGGTTTGTGCCTTAGCGTGCGCGTAGTTGGTGAGCGGGTTGGCACTGTCCACGATGAGGGCTCTAATCCGTTTAGGATGATCGGTATCAATTTCTAAGGGTAGGACATTGGGGGGAAAGAGCTTGGCAATGCCTTTTGTCTTGGTGACTTGAGTCTCAACTGCAGGCTCTTTTGAATGCCCAATGGCGGGCAAAAAGGCGGTGTGCAAGCAATTGGTGCCCTCCCGGCCAAAGTGCCCAGTGATCAAAAACAATAGGCGGGCCAGATAGGCATTGAGGGTACTATTATGACTCTGCTCAATCCCTAAATCAGAACGGAAGGCAAAGGTCTTGGCCTCGGTAATACCGCGCGCTATCTTCCGAATTTGCGCTTCCTCGATACCCGAAATTGCGGCATACTCTGCCAGCGGGATTTGCTCAAAGTGAGGCTTGATGGCTTCATAACCGACAGTATGCTCTGCTAAGAACTTGTTATCAACCCAGTCTTCCTGTACGATCACTCCCAAAAGAGCTGATAAGAAATAGGCATCTTTGCCCGGCTTGACAGCTAGATATATATCCGCTTTTTTGGCGGTTTCACTCTTGCGCGGGTCCACCACCACCAAAGTTTTATTAGGATTTCGTGAGACCTCATTGATGGTAGGTCTTGCTTTGGGGATACCATGTGCTTGCATTGGGTTGGCCCCGACGATCATGACGTATTCTGCTTCCCCGACGGGCTCACAATAGTTGGTATTTTGGCGGCCAAACAGCTTACCATTTACCCAAAAGTTACCCGTTTTTTCTTGGGCCAAAGCCGAATAAATGTAAGGTGTACCGCAAGCGGCACGTAGCACTGAGCCAAAAACACCCCCCATGTGATTGCCTTGCCCACCGCCGCCAGCATAGGCAATGCTATGCCCACCATGAGTATCACGAATTTGGACCAGCTTATCGGCAATCTCTTGAATCGCGCTGTCCCATGACACCTCCTCAAAGCTACCATCAGGCTTTTTGCGAAGAGGAGAAGTCAATCGCTCCTGCTCCTGATAGTAATTGAGCCGAGTAGCCTTTTGGCACATATAGCCCTCCGAAATCGGATGCGCTTTATCACCGAGGATTTTGCTAAACTTTCCTTCCGCATCCTGCTCTATCAGGATACCGCAGTTTTGCGAACAAAGAATACAAGCACTAGCTTGGGCAGCAACAGACATAAGTAGTAGTTTAAGTAATCAACAAGCGTCGGGGGCCTCGGGAGCGAGTTCCCAAAACGTATCCGATTTATCTTCTCCCTCTCGATCGAGACATGGAAAATCTTTTTCAATCAATATGTGTAGCTGACGATCGGGAGTCACGGCAATCTGTGTCTCGATTCCGACCTCCTGGCTTTGCAACCATCGCTCTGCCTTCTTATGAGGTATCCCAATCACTATCCGTCCATTGGCAAACTCCGCCCTTACCGCCTCAATATCAGCCTCTATTTTCAGGACAAAACTCAATTCGTTAGCAGGGCCAAAGCAAAGGCTTTCGCTGACTTCATGGGCTTGGCCCAAATGCTTCAACTCTGATTTGCGGATTCTGATCCGCAC
>JBCAWW010000915.1:0-2811 GCA_038534415.1 Bacteroidota bacterium
AAATTCTTTTTACTGTCATCTCCCCCTTACCTAGGAGCAATACACAATCATCATATTGTAATAATAGAATAAGACCTAGATCAATCTATTTGGATATGTTGGTAAGCAAGCATGAATTTATCGAAAGCAGGGGGCTGAAAAAGTGGCGCTTAGCTGGTGCAGCAGGACCGCTGATGAAGTTGACTGGAATAGACAGTATGAATCGTTTGTACGATTCGGTGGAGGCCAAAGAAGGCTTAGCTTTTGTCGAGGCACTTTTTAAACAGCAAGCTATTCGGCTGGAAATCAGTGGTAAAGGTCTAGAAAAACTGCCCAAGGAAGGTCCTTTTGTTACGGTGTCTAATCATCCCTTTGGCTTTTGGGACGGCCTGGCCCTGCTACAACTTATCCAATCTCAACGGCCGGATTTCAAAGTCATGGCCAATTCTCTTTTAGAGCAGATCGACCCCATTCAGGATGCCTTCATTCCGGTAAACCCTTTTGATGGAAATTCAAAAACCAATGTCGATGGCCTCAAAAAAGCACTCCATCATTTAGAGGAGGGCAAATCTTTAGGCATTTTTCCCGCCGGTGAAGTTTCCTCTTTACACAATGGTAATATTGTCGATCGAGTATGGTCGCGTTCTGTAATCAAACTGATACGCAAAGCAGAAGTAGCGGTAGTACCGATTTACTTTGAAGGGAGCAATAGTGCCCTGTTCCATTTGCTAGGACTCTTGCACCCCAACTTACGGACTGCGGCAATTCCCGCCGAAAATATGCGCCGTAAAAACACGGTCATCAAAATTAAAGTGGGTAATCCTATATCGGTCAAGGAAATTAAAGCGATCAATGGCGTAGATCGATTGGGTCGCTATCTCAGAGCGCGCACCTATTCTTTAGATACGGATCTAAAAGTCGGTCAATTTTATCGACGGCGTCCACATCGCGCTCCTAAGATGAAAAGCTTGGCCCCCGAAGGCAATTATCAAGCCATCAAAGGGGAGGTGGCCGCCCTGCCAGGTGCTTGTCTCATTACTGAGCAGCAGCATTTTCAGGTGTTTCTCGCTAGCGCGGAACGCATCCCTCATGCCCTACAAGAGATTGGACGACTAAGAGAGTTGACCTTTAGAGAGGTAGGGGAGGGGACCCAATTGGCGAGAGATCTCGATGAATACGACCTTTATTATCAACATTTATTTCTTTGGGACAGCAAAGAGCATAAAATCGCCGGTGCCTATCGTTTAGGCATGGGAGCTGATATCATGAAGTCTTATGGCAAAAAAGGCTTTTACACCCAGAGTCTTTTCAAGATCAAAAATGGTTTCAAACCGATACTTGAGCAGGCGATTGAATTGGGACGTTCATTTATCACCCCTACTTATCAGCGCCAGCGCTTGCCCCTATTTTTGCTATGGCGAGCTTTGCATCAGTTGGTGCATGACTCGGATGCCTACCGCTATCTATTTGGACCAGTTAGTATCAGCAATGATTATAGCCGCCTCTCCCGAGAATTGATCGTAGCCTTGATCAAACGCTACTATAGCGACGAAAAGTTATCTGGTTTGGTAAAGCCCCGCAAAAAATTTAGTCCCAAGCTCAAAAAAGTAGAAGTTGATGCCTTATTGGAAGGCACCGAAAATGACTTGAAAAAAGTGGATCGCCTGCTAGAAGACTTAGATCCTGGTGATTTTCGCCTTCCGGTTTTGCTCAAAAAATACATCAAGCAAAATGCGCGTATTATCGCCTTTAATGTCGATCCAAAATTTAGCAACAGTCTTGATGGGATGATCGTTTTGGACCTCAAAGAAATTCCCGCCGAAACGGAAAAAATGATGGCGAGCAAATAAAAAGAAAGGGAGCCCAATGGACTCCCTTATTTTGAAAAACTTTACCAACTACTACTATGAGAAAATACGTTTCTTAATTATATTTTGAGAGATGTTAACTGTGTAACACCTACACCCTAACTTACGGTATATCATTTCTTTAGGTTACATTTTTTGCAAAGAATGCGTAAAAAAGTTTCGATTTTCGTTTTTTCCCTTTGGGGAACGCTTTGCCTGCTAATGGGCTGTCAAGCGGATGTGATAATATCAGGCGATCCGATGGATTTCGAAATCGCCCAAGGCCAGTATCGCTATCACCTCAGAGGCGCGATTCAAAGAGACAAAATGGGAGATGCTAGCTTTTATCGCGCGGGCACATATGTCGTGGTGCATTTTGAATCTCGGACCGATTCGGTGCGCCTTGAATTAGCTTACGAAGAAACCCGTGAAAACCACGAAGGCGAATTTCGCGTGAAGCAAATCGATGAGGTAGGGGGTTTTATATCGCTTTTCAAAAATGGCGAAGAAAACTATTGGCAGCAAAGCGGTACGATTGCGATTAGTCGGAGTACTCCCGACAGCATTGTCGGCCGCATGGACAATGTGATCTTAGCCACTCCTTCGGCAGATACCCTAAAGTATATTGAACTAAATGCTGCTTTTGTCGCTCTCTAAGACTTTGGCCTCGCCCAATCATAACCTTTCTTCACCCAGCGCAATAGTTCTGGGGTGATATCTTCTACTTTATTGATCCGAATGTGGTAATAGTACTTCCTGCCGTACTGGCCTTTTTTGTGAAAGATTTTGTCTTCAAAAGACTCATTGTGATAAAAGGAGAGATCAAGCACCTTGCTCATGGGGCGAGCGATTAAGAAGGCCTTACCCACTGAAAACACAATTGCTTTTTTGGCTGCTCCAACATTTACATCTGGCCAGTCATAAACGGCTATCAACAGCTGGTCAAAGGCCAAAAGAAGATTCTCTGGCTTGAGGCAAGCCAGAG
>JBCAWW010000916.1:0-2810 GCA_038534415.1 Bacteroidota bacterium
CATAAATGGCATAGATGCCATTTATGATTCACTCTATCCGACTAGGCGTTACTATGGGCACTTTGAACGGATGGACATTGCTTTTGAAGAAGGAGATAGTAGTAGCTTTTGGGAAAACGCCCTCAGAATGACGCAGTTTTTGGTGCAATCTGAAGCAGATACAAGCCTAGAAGCACTCCTACAAGAAGAAATCCAAGTATACCCAACGGCTAACTTGATCAAATCATCCCTGCGGATGGCCGATCGCTTTTGGCTTATGTATCAAAAATATCCCAATGATACTCATCTAAAGATCACTCGCTTGGCCTTTGAGCAACTAGATCGCTGGTATGATCCTTATCATCGAGATGAGATCCAGTACTCCCATCTGATGGCAGAGCAACGTAGTTGGATCTATAAAGGATTGCTTCGAGCCTATGTGGCCGATTATGAGCGTTCTGCGAAGCAGGAAGCCCTACAACTCGCCTTTGCGGCCAGCGAACAAAACAAAGCTTTTAGCCTCTACAAATATATCAAGCGCCAATCGCAACTGAGTTTTAGCGGTGTGCCAGATACGCTCGTTCGGCGAGAAGCCGGCCTCAAAGCCAAAATCGCCTTTTTCAACGCCAAGCTCAATCCCAATCTGCCCGACCATCAGTTTCAAAAATGGGAGAAGGAACTCAAACAATTGCAGGGAGAATACGAAGCCCTTACGCAGCAAATCCAACGTCAATATCCACGCTACTACCAATTGCTGCATCAAAATCCGGTGCTATTGCAAGATTTTCAAGCGATGCTCGGTTTGCGTGAAAAAGGAATTGTCTATACGCGAGCAGATTCGGTCCTATATGCTTTCAGCTTCACTAGACAGAATATTGATATTCAAAAAATCGCCTTTCATGAGTCATTAGAGGATTCGATTGTACAGTTTCGCGAGCGCCTATTTGCGCATTCTCGGGTCAATGATACTGATCCCCAGTCCTTGGTGCATGGAGGGTCTTACCAGCTATACAAAAGATTGTTGGAACCGCTGCTGGGTGATGAGCAATATGACATGCTCTATGTGATCCCAGATGACATCTTGGCTTTGATTCCTTTTGAGGTGCTTTGGACGGAGCCTTCGACTAAGCGTTCTCCGCAGGAGCGCCCCTACTTAATCCGCAAATATCCTCTCTCTTATGCCTACTCGGCGGGACTTTGTATCGAGCAAAATGGGATTGAGCCCGACTTTCGTTTTGAGGAAGAACCTTTGGCAGTTTTTGCCCCCAATTATCAGGAAAAGGTGCTCACCAATATGGATACCTTGGTTTCTAAGCAGCTAAGCTATTTGGTGCGGGCGGGCTTGTATGATCTAGAGGGTGCTCGCAATGAGGCCGAAGCCATCAGTCAATATTTCAATGGCACAATTTTACTGGGGCAAGAGGCGAGCAAAGAGCGTTTTGTGGAGATTGCTCCCGATTATAAGTTGCTCCATTTGGCCATGCATGCCTCTGTCTTACCAGAGTCTCCCCTCTTGTCTAAGCTGATTTTTGCGGATACTCCTCACGATAGCCTGGGCCGTTATTTATACGCGGCGGAGTTATTTGCTTTACCGCTAGACGCGGAACTCGTAGTCCTAAGCGCTTGCAATACCGGCTATGGCAAATTGCAGCAAGGGGAAGGGGTGATGAGTCTAGCCAAAGCCTTTCATTATGCGGGTTGTCCTTCGGTAGTGATGAGTTTATGGCAGGTGCCAGATCAGGAGACCCAGCAATTGATGACTCATTTTTATGCCGAGCTCAAGGCTGGCAAAAGTAAGTCCGAAGCCCTGCGTTCAGCGAAGTTGGCCTATCTCGACCAAGTCAAAGCCTCGGAGCTGGGGCATCCGTTTTTTTGGGCGGGTTTTGTCCTTTCAGGGAACGCTCAGCCGCTGGAAAAAGAATTTTCACTCCCTCCTTGGTTATGGGCCCTACTCGCGCTCACCTTTGTCAGTGCCGGCATGCTGGGCTGGAAAAAAATCACCAATAGGCAATAAGCCAAGGTACCGTTTTCAACGGTCCTTAGGGTAGGTCGTACCAGTACAATTCACTATTGACATCACTGGCGACGTAGCATCTTTTGTTGGGTACATCTACCGCAAGACCTTCGCCTTTGATCACGCTGATGAGGTAGGTTTCGATTTTTTCTCCCTTGAGGTTGCAGCGAGTGATGGTCTGAGATTCGTCACTTAAGATATAGAGTTGATTTTGGCTCGGATCAAAGGAGATTCCGGAGTAGTCGAGCGCAAAATCGAGGGCATAATTTTCGAGTATGTTGCCACTAAAATCAACGACAAGCAGCTGTGCAGGATCTTTTTCCGTAATAAGATAAAGTCTTTCAGCCACAGGATCTAAGGTCACTCCTTCCAAGCCGTGATTATCGGTCATCTGCGTGAAGGGAATGGAAAAAGTATCTTGTGCCGTACCATTGACATTTAGTTTTATCAATTCTTGGCGCGTTTCTTCTACGATCCAGATGCTATTGTCCTGAGGATTTTGCACTACCCCTTCGAGGTCATCGCCTTCATAATTGAGGGTAGCCACGACTGTTCCGGTTGCAGGATTGATGCGATAAATTTTATTGTCATCATCACTGACACTCAGTAGCTGGTCATTGCTCAGTGCCAAACCCGAAGGTTCGTCGATGGCCATAGCTAAGGTCTCTACTAAATTTAAGCTGACGGGATCAGGCATAGAATTGCGATCACAAGCCGTGCTCAAAAAGCTAATAAGTAATAGTAAAAGGGCAAAACGCTGAGAATTCATAAGCTTAATTACTATGAATACGGAATAAATTTTGTAAGATACTAGTCT
>JBCAWW010000917.1:0-2810 GCA_038534415.1 Bacteroidota bacterium
GATATATGGGAGCTGATAGATAGAAGGGATTTTTTATTGGTCCCAATTATTGAAAAGGAATATTAGGCATGGCTATTCACAATCCAATACTAAAGGGGTTTAACCCAGACCCCTCTGTCATTAGGGTAGGGGAGGATTATTATATTGCCACTTCTACCTTTGAATGGTTTCCCGGCGTACAAATTCATCATTCCCGTGATTTAGCGAACTGGAGATTATTGACGAGGCCTTTGGATCGACTTTCTCAATTAGACCTGAAGGGAGTACCAGATTCTTGCGGAGTGTGGGCACCCTGCTTGAGCTATGATGAGGGTACCTACTATTTGGTCTATTCCAATGTCAAAAGTTTCGATGGGGTTTGGAAGGACACCCCTAACTTCTTAATCAGTGCGAAGGATATTCTGGGACCTTGGTCTGATCCGATTTTCCTCAATGCAAGTGGTTTTGATGGTTCTCTCTTCCATGATAATGATGGACGAAAATGGTATGTAAGCACGCTTGTCGATCATCGAAAAGGAACTTTTTTTGGCGGCATCATCTTGCAGGAATACGATCCCAAACAAGCATGCTTGATCGGAGAGCGCTCTTTGATTTTTGAAGGGACTGAGCTCGGCAAGACCGAAGGGCCTCATCTGTATTTTAAGGATGGCTATTATTACTTGATTACTGCTGAAGGAGGGACAGAATATGGGCATGCAGTGAGTATTGCACGTTCGCGAAGTTTGACTGGACCCTATGAGATGCATCCCTTTAACCCTATCCTGTGTGCGAGTAATCAGCCGGAGCATCCCTTACAAAAAACGGGGCATGCTGATATTGTGCAGACTCCTGAAGGGGATTGGTGGATGGTCTTTTTGACGGGGAGACCGCTTACTCCACAAGGGAGATGCAATTTGGGTAGAGAGACTGCGATTGAAGAAATCATCTGGCGAGATGACTGGCCGTGGCTCAAAACCGATCATAAATTAGCACGGCTTAGCATTGGGCCAGGGGAAGCGTTCGCGAGTAGCGGAAATACACATAAACACCTCTGGGATTTCAAAACAGATGAGATCGATCTGCAATACCAATCACTGCGTGTACCGATTACCGAAGATTGGTTGAGTCTTAGTGCCCGCCCTGCTTTTTTACGGCTTTATGGGCGAGAATCTTTGAGTTCTTTGCATCAGCAGAGTCACATCGCCCGTCGCGTACAATCTTTTGCGATCCAATATACAGCGGCGCTTGAGTTTGCACCTGACAATTTTCAGCAGATGTGCGGATTGACGGTTTACTATAATACGGGCCATTATTTTTATTTACACCTCTTCGGTGAACGCTTCCAAAGCTATCTCAATGTGATTCGCTACAACAATTTTGAAATGGATGAGCTTATTGAGGAGCCGATACCATTAAATAGGCCTAAGCGGGTTTATCTAAGGTTGGTTTGGGAGAGAGCTAAATTGAGCTTTTGGTATAGCCTCGACGAGGAACGCTGGCATCAAGTAGGGGGCTATTATGATGGGAGTATTCTTTCAGATGATTATGTCCGAGAGGGAGGGGAGCGTTATCGAGCGGCCTTTACTGGAGCTTTTGTAGGCTTAGCTTGCCAGGACCTCACGGGCATGAAAAAATACGCTGATTTTGCTTGGGTGGAGTATCTGGAGAGAAGCTAGTGTCTGAACCTAAAGGTAAATAAAAAAGGCCCTCTGCAAAACAGAGAGCCTTTTTTATGTATTAACGGTCTAGGACCGAAAAATTTTCCTTATCCAAGATAAGTTTTGAGCCCCTTACTACGAGAGGTATGGCGCAAGCGACGAATCGCTTTTTCTTTGATCTGACGCACACGCTCACGCGTGAGGTCAAACTTCTCTCCAATTTCTTCAAGAGTGAGAGAGTGCTCAACACCGATACCAAAATAGAGTCTGATAACCTCAGCTTCACGTTGGGTAAGGGTACTTAGCGCACGTTCAACTTCCTTACTCAAACTTTCGTTGATCAGGGTGTTGTCAGGATTGGGTTCTGCATCATTTTCCAATACATCGAGAAGACGGTTTTCCTCTCCCTGTACAAATGGAGCATCTACTGAAACGTGGCGACCAGAAATCTTGAGTGTATCAGAGATTTCATCCTCACTCATGTTTTCCAAGACCTCAGAAATCTCTTCAGGAGAAGGCTCCCTTTCAAATTCCTGTTCCAGTTTCGAAAATGCTTTGCCAATCTTGTTCAAAGCGCCGACTCGGTTCAAAGGGAGTCGTACGATACGGGATTGCTCTGCCAAAGCCTGTAAGATACTTTGACGAATCCACCATACCGCATAAGAAATGAATTTGAAACCACGTGTTTCATCAAAACGTTTGGCCGCTTTGATAAGACCGAGATTTCCTTCATTGATAAGGTCTCCCAAAGAGAGGCCTTGGTTTTGGTACTGCTTCGCTACCGATACGACAAATCGAAGATTGGCTTTCGTGAGTTTTTCCAGGGCAATTTGATCTCCCTGCTTGATACGTCTTGCCAAATCTACTTCTTCATCCGGTGTAAGCAGCTCTACTTTGCCGATTTCCTGCAGATACTTGTCCAGGGATTGTGATTCCCGGTTCGTTATCTGTTTACTAATCTTGAGCTGTCTCATTTACGGCTGACTATATAAATGCGGTTAAATTGGTATACAATTCTATATGTACCTTTGCTTATATGAACAGACAAAGGTACGGGCTATGCGATTGAGTTGCAAATCCCTAAATAGAGTACGTTATTAAATTTACACGTCAAAACAAGGCAATTGAGAGCTTGCTTATAACGTTAGCAATTTAATAACGTACTCTATTTAG
>JBCAWW010000918.1:0-2806 GCA_038534415.1 Bacteroidota bacterium
TGATTTTTGCAGAAATAAAGTACTAGAAGGATACAAGGTATTTGTCGGCACCAAAAAATCGCATCTCCTTTTATCCTTCTAGTACTTTATTTCTGCAAAAATCATCCAATAAGTTTTCCAAGCTTGGAAAAGCTTCATAATCCTTCGGGACCTCTAATCTGAGGGTGCCTATCAATGATTTTTCTTGACTGAAGGAGGAAACTCGAAGCAAAAAGGCCGCTAGGCAAAAACCAAGCGTTCCGAGAATCGCGATCACATACCCAAATACCCCACAGGCAATGCCTGAGGCAATAGAGGCGAATATGAATACGATGTTTCTGGGGTTTTTGAGGGTAGTGCGAAAACGTATAATGGATAAGGCACCCAACATCCCCAGACCTCTGGCGACACTATCCCCTATGGCTTGCATGATGGTGGCGGCTACGATGGTGATCAAAACCATTGCCTGTAAAAAGTGATAGGGACGATCTACGCCTCTACTGGTTTTTTCATAGGTAAAGGCCAAGATGCCTCCTAGCATCAAAGAGCAAAGGACTGTAAATAGGATGGCAATAAGGGTCGGACTCGCCGAGTTGTATTGCAAAAATGAAATGTCAAACATGAGTAGAGGGATAAGCGTTCTGCGAAGCTGAAAAGAAAAAATAGAATCCGATGAGGCATAATGCTCATGTGTGAGGAGGCGCTCAGCAGTAAAAAGAAACAGTCAAAGGAAAAATCGTCTGTCTCTTCTTACTGACTATTTTTGCCTTTCTGCTTAGTTTAGAATTACCATCTTCTTGCTTATTTCGAGATCATCAAATCGAAATCTTAGGTAGTAAATTCCATCGGGCCAGTTTCTGACTTCAACGCTAATTAGGTATTGGTCCTGAGCAATATCTTGACTGTACATTAGCTGCCCTGAGAGGGAGTAAACCTGCATGGAGGAGGAGACTTCATCCTCAAATTGGACATAAAAAACTTCTTCAGCGGGATTGGGATAGAGGGTGAAATTGACATCCTGAAAGCTATCCAAGGCAGTGCTAAGGGAGTTTTCAGCGGCAAAGGATGGTGGCATTAAACTAAAATTGCCGATACCGTTGGGAATCCGACCATAAGAGATATCTGCGGATTGCGCTAGGAAGGTAACCTCATCTATGATCACATCGCTGTCGTCTACTAAGAAGAGGCTCTCTCCAGAAGAGGAAAGTTTAAATTCTGCATGCAAACCATCTTGCTCGTCATCATTGTCCGCCCAGATGATCAAGTAACTATTGGCCTCAATTTCAGTACCAGCCGGAAATTCCCACTTGCGCAACTCTGTGGGATCATCTGATAGCGCATAACCACTCAAATCAAGATTGGTGGAGCCATTGTTATACAATTCAATCCAGTCGTCATATTCGCCGTCTTGGTCCGCAATTGCGGCATCATTAGAAGCGAGAAACTCATTGATCACGAGATCGCCAAGACTCACATTGCTATAGGTGGCCGTTATGGTATGGAACTCATGCTCAGCTCTACGAGGGGAGAACATGCCGATATTGTTGTTTTCAGCATAAATGTAGTACTGGGTGTAGGTGTTTTCTATGGTGAGGTCAACGCCATAGACACCGTCATTGGCTGCACCATCGCCATGCGCCCCATCATCGTACATCTGAACTCGCGTAAAAGGAAGTTCCTGATCTGATCGATAGCCAAAATAAACGGCATTGGCATCTGATATATCTGTGGTGATCTGAATGCTCTCGGTGATGATTGGACTCGGGTTAGAAGCATTGATATTGGAGATAGAGGGCTCCGTTTGAGTGAAATCGTTTAGCCCTAACAAGTAATTACTTCTAGCATCCATCAAATTGGTGATACCGGGATAAGTACTATTACCACCAGGCCCACCGCCTCCAGCGCTAACATCTACGCTTAGATTGCTGAGAAAATTGGCGTAGGTGAAAAACTTATTATTGTCTGCTTGTACAGAAGCATTAATGGTGTTTTGAAGACTGATGCCTGTGGCATAATAGCTGCCATCGTCAAAGTTTTCTAGCACCATGGTTTTGACGTGAGCCAAGTACATACGTTTGTACATGGGATCGCTGAGCAACTTTTGCACTAAAGGATAGTCGCCATCATTTTGATGTAAAAGATGGCTCATTTGCTGCTTAGCGGTAGTATTGTTGAGACTGCCCGAACCTGTATTAGAAAATTGCCCAAAGGATTCGTTGAGGTCCCATACGATGGGGATGAAGCGGCGATTGTCATCGCGATAGAGATAATAATTTTGGGCAAAGCCACCGATATAGCTATCGAGATTGACAAATACATTGTTGAAAGCGAGCATCCATAAAGCTCGATCCACGTCAAGTATGCTTTCGATATCGGTAAAGTGATTGCTTAGGGTGTCACAAAGGTCTATGAGCTCATCCCAACCAGCATCAGACTTGAGCTCGTAGGCGTCATAATAGTTACTGCTATCGGCACCGAGGTAGACGAGATTGGGTAAATCATTGGATTGAGGACCAGCCCCGGCAGGAGGATTACATTTTACAAAGGTATTGCCCTTTGAATAAAAATACCGATCGACAAAAGTCTTTGTAATGGCCTCTGAATTAGTGTAAAGCCCCATTAAGGTCCCGTTGACATATACATTGGCAAAGTTGGACTGCGGAGCATTCATGTATTGTCGCAAAATCTGGTATGAAAGTACCTCCCGCAAAAAGGAAGGATCCTTTGCAACATTGCTCAGCTTGATGTCTTTATAAGATTGGTATTCCTGGTCTTTGTAGGTATCCAGTTCGATATGAAAGGGATTTTTGGTCTGGTTGGCATTATA
>JBCAWW010000919.1:0-2802 GCA_038534415.1 Bacteroidota bacterium
GTTGTTTGTTTTATCTGCGCTTCCCTTAAGCGCTCAGCTCTATATCAATGAGGTCATGACCTCTAATGATCAGGCTTATGCTACCCCTTCCGGATATGTGGATTGGGTGGAAATCTACAATGCCGGATCGCAAGCTGTAGATCTGCAAAACTATGCCCTCTCAGATGATGCCCAAAATGCCACTAAAGGCCTTATTCCGACTTCTAGTCCAACTCAAAGTAGCGTTCCGCCCGGCGGATATTTGCTGCTCTTACTCGACCAAAGACCTGATCTCGGACCCAAGCATTTAGATTTTAGTCTCAGTAGAGGAGGGGAGATACTTTATCTTTTTTCGCCAGACTCTGCTGTCATTCTTGATTCGGTTTGTGTGCCCTTGATCCCCGTAGATTATAGTTATGGGAGGCTTTCTGATGGGGCCACTTCGTGGAACGCTTATTCGCAACCCAGCCCTTTGCAGTCCAATACGCTTGGACAAAAAAAGCTAGATCCGCCGATCTTTTCTCAGCAAGGTGGGGTCTTTCAAAGCAGCCAAAGCATCAGTCTGACTGCCCAAGTCGGAGCCCAAATCTACTATACGCTCGACGGTTCAGAGCCCAGCTCTCAAAGCTCCCTTTATACTGGACCCATCGATATCGATACCACCACTAGTTTACGAGCCAGGGCTTTTCAAGCTAGTTGGGATTCTAGTCTGATCGCCACCGAGGCCTTTGTTTTCAATGATTCGACCAGCCTGCCAATTATTTATTTGGCAATCGATCCCTATGATCTCTGGGATGCAGACAGTGGTATTTATGTCAAAGGGACCAGCAATTATTCCGGAGACTGTGGTAGCGGCAATTATCACGCGCCTTGGGAACGCCCTGTCAGTCTGCATTATTTTGATACCAACGGCGAAATAGCTTTTCAGTTAGAAGCAGGCATCTCCATCTTTGGCAATTGTACCCGTAACTATGCCATGAAATCCCTACAGGTGGCTACCAAAAAGGCTTACCTCAGTCCCGAAATTGACTATCCTATTTTCCCCACTTTAGCTGCGGATGAATATAGAAGAATACGCCTCAGAAGTGGCGGCAATCATTGGAAAACCTCCATCCTTGGAGAAGCCATTAGCCACCAATTGGTCGAAGGCAAAGTATCCATCGAAACCCAAGGTCTACAGTCTACGGTCGTCTATCTCAATGATGAATATTGGGGCATTCACAATATGCGCCACAATTATAGTGAGCATTATTTTCGCTATAAATATCCGCAGTACGATACTTGTGATTTTGACATTATCAGGCCTCAACGCAGGCATAGTCAGTATTTTGTCGGTGGCGGAACAGCAGATAGCTTAGCGGCAGTTTTTAATTATTTTGAAGCTCACACGCCCTTTTCGGCTACGGATTATCAGTGGGCGGAGCAGCGCATTGACCTGAGCGAATGGATCAACTATTACGCGCTGCAAATGTGGTTGTACCCCGGCGATTGGCCCAATACTTATTCGCCTACCAATATGATTTATTGGCGTCCTCGAACCCCGGGAGCTAAATGGCGCATGGCAGTTTTAGATACCGATCAAGGCTGGGCCAACCTTAGCCATAATACGGTCAACTATATGCTCAATCCCAGTAGCAATACCAGTGCCCGTAATAGTGAAAAGGCCACGCTACTTTTCCGTCGTTTGATGGAGGTGCCCGATTTTCGGAACGAGTTTATCCAACGCTACGCTACGCAGCTCAACCTCCTTTTCAATCCCACGCGCACCAATCGAATTATCGATAGCTGTACCGCCATTATCGCTCCCGAAATGGCGCAGCATACCGCAAAATGGGGCAGTCAAGGCGGTGTTGCCTCTCCTTCTGCTTGGCAAACACAAGTGGGTAAACTCAAAAGTTTTGCTACTGCTCGCTCTGCCAATGTTTTTCAACATCTAAGAGATGCCTATAATCTCGGGGGCTATTGGCAGTTGAGTATCCCGATCGATAGCAATGCTCATGGTCGCGTCTTGCTCAACCAAAATTCATATCCTGCTCCTTATGATTACCAAGGGCAATATCTAGATTCTATTCCGCTGATCATCAAGGCTAGCCCTGAACCCGGCTACCGTTTTTCGCATTGGCTAGAGACAGGAGAAACCGCGCCCGAAATCAGCATCAGCACCCAAACTGATCTGAGTCGCACCCCTGTATTTAGAAAAGCATACAATGTGATAATCAATGAGATTCACTATAAACCCACTGCTGGTGGAGAATATGAGTTCATCGAAATCTACAATCCCGATAGCCTCGCTTGGGATTTGAGCGGCTATCGATTTACCAATGGGATCGACTATGCGTTCCCCGAAGGGACAATGCTCAGTCCGGACAGCTATCTTTTACTTTGTCGCGATACTGCTTTGATTACGGCTGCGCCGAACGTTTGGAAACGTAGCTGGACCAGCGGCAAATTGAGTGGGGCTGAGCGATTGGAACTCAGCAATTCTTTAGGGGCGGTGATCGATCAGGTCAAATACGATAATGAATCCCCTTGGCCCGAAAATATCGCTGAACTCGGCGGCTCCTTACAACTGGCTGATCCGCTGGCCGATAATGCAGAAGCAAATAATTGGATCAATGCCTGTCCGAGCCCTGGGGAAGCAAATATTAGGCTTTGTGCCGCACCGAGGATTCTCATCAATGAAATTTATTACAAAGACCAAGTTGTCAATTCAGGAGATTGGATTGAGCTATACAACCCCAACAGCAATGCCGTCGATATAAGCAATTGGCGTCTACTGGATCGCTCTGGGGTTTTTGTTTTCCCTCCGGGAACGCTTATTCC
>JBCAWW010000920.1:0-2798 GCA_038534415.1 Bacteroidota bacterium
CCTCACCAAACCACTCAAAAGGAGTAAGAGGTAGTCCCCAAACGCTGTGAGCGATAGCGCCAAAGATGATACTCGACAAGCCATAAAGCAGCCAAACAAAGATCGCATAGACGCCACTCGTCAGTATAAAACGACTCAGCCATTTTTCAAACTGAGAGGCCGGTAGCATCAAAAAACTCATGCCGCGTTCTTTTTGGCCCAATTCAAAAAATGAGAAGCTACTAAAGACAAAGCCTCCCAATAAGAGGATAAGTCCAAATGTCTCATTATGATGCACCATGGTGCCACCATCTTCGTTGAGAAAGTCGCTTAGCTGCGCCAAGTATTCGATCAAGATATAGCCGACAAACCCAATGCTAGCGTAAAGGATGGGTTTGTAAAACTTCAAAAGGTCGTTGCGCAAAAGCAGTCCCAAGCGCGGTAGGGATAATGATAAGTGTTTCATGATTGGGGGATGCTTTGGGTAAACAGGGCTGGAATATGTTCGGGAGCTTGGATCACGGCATTGAAGAGCAGTTCGATATCCACGATGGTCTCTTCTCCATATTGATTTTCACTCATGGCTAAGTATCCACCAGGCACACGCTCGGCATGCAGCACGCCTTCAGGCTCCTTGGCCTGCTGAAATAGTTCAAAGCTCAGGCGCTGGGCAATCGCTTGCTGACTCTGGTGAAACAATATTTTGCCTTGCTCGAGGATAATGATTGGGTCCATCAGATTGCTGAGGTCTCGAACTTGATGGGTCGAAATCAAATAAATCTGATCATCGTCAATAGAACCGGCCAGCAGTTTTCTAAACTGACTCTTGGATGGGATGTCTAGCCCATTGGTGGGTTCATCAAATATTAGGAAGCGGCAATTAGTGGCCATCGCAAAGGAGAGCAGGGTCTTTTTCTTCTGGCCGAGTGATAGCGTATTGATTTTGGCAGACGGTTCAAGTTGGAAGGTGTCAAGGTATTTGACAAAGTCTGCTTCACTAAACTTGGGGTAAAATGGAGCGTTTTGCTTCTGGAAATTGGCTATACTGCTCGCTGGAAGGACAAACTCTTCTGGTACAAAAAACAATTCTTGCAAAAAGGCGGGCTGCCTATATGCGGGCTCATAGTCCATGATCTTGATTTGCCCTGATTGAGCAAACAATAGACCTGACATGATCTTTAATAGAGAGGTTTTGCCGGCACCGTTACGGCCTAATAAGCCATAGATGTTGCCTGATTTTAGGTCCAGATCGAGGTCCGCAAATAGCGTCTTTTTCTGAGACCGATAGGCAAATTGGAGATCTTTGATATGTATCATAGTGCTGATTTATTAGTGTACTATATAAGTAGTACACTACAACAGTACGAGAGTTTTCGCTTTTTTCCAAACTTTGACAACACTTTTTTCCCGCATGGCGGCACTTTAGTCATTGCAAGAGGGCAAGTTTCGCTTTAATTTTGCGTTACATCGATAAAAAACTGCTTCATGAAACTTCAAGCATATATTTTCATTGCACTCATTTTCAGTTCGTTTGGTCTTGCTGCGCAGAACGATCAACTTGCTCAAGTCCAAATGGACGTAGCTTATTTATCTGCAGACCTTTTAGAAGGGCGTGAGACGGGCACCGCGGGCGAGTTGCTAGCGGCTCAATACCTCGCCAAACGATTTGCTGATTTAGGCCTTAGCCCAAAAGGCACTGAGGGTTATTTTCAGACTTTTGAGGCCTCTGCGAGTAACAATCCTCACGCCAAGGCTGGTACAGGAGAAAAGCGTATTGGCCGTAATGTGGTAGCGTTCCGTGACAACGGGGCCGAAAAAACCATCGTCCTTGGCGCACACTTCGATCATCTTGGTTATGGCCATTTTGGCTCGCTACACGCCGGTGATCCTGCCATCCACAATGGCGCTGACGACAATGCTAGCGGAGTCGCCATGATCCTTCAATTGGCCGAACTAACGGCGAAAATGGAAAATCCCGCTTATAATTTTCTCTTTATTGGTTTCTCTGGAGAAGAACTGGGCCTTTATGGTTCCAAGCATTTTGTCAAAGAACCTACGATCGAGTTGAGCTCTATCAATTGTATGATCAATCTCGATATGGTCGGCCGCCTCAATGAGGAAAAGGTGCTCGTGATCAATGGGGTTGGGACTTCCCCTGCGTGGAACGCTATGTTGGAGACAATTGATGTGCACGATATCGAAATTACGACCACTGAATCCGGTATTGGGGCATCTGACCATACCTCTTTTTACCTAAAAGACCTGCCTGCTATCCACTTCTTTACCGGACAGCACAAGCAATATCACAAGCCAGAAGACGATAGCCACTTGGTCAACTACCAAGGGATGCTTGAGGTTACCGACTATATCATGGCGCTGATCTCGCAAATCAATGAGGCAGAAGCAATGGCCTTTTCTAAGACCAAAGATGAGTCTGAACGCCAAGCCGCTCGTTTCAAAGTGAGCTTGGGGGTCATGCCAGATTATACCTATCAAAAAGGAGATGGGATGCGGGTCGACGCGGTATTGGACGGTCGTGCGGGCATCAAAGCGGGCATGGAAGATGGCGACGTTGTGACCGAGCTAGGTGGGGTAGAGGTAACTGATATGTACTCCTACATGGAAGCCCTAAGCCAGTTTAGCGAAGGCGACGAAGCTAAGCTCAAAGTCAAACGCGGCGACAAAATTGTCAAACTCAAAGTTACTTTTTAGCCGGTGCTGGATAAGCCGTAAAATTAATTTTTGCCATCGCTCGGTATACCTTTGGTAAGGACTCAAAGCCAAACTGACGGTACAAAGCGTGTGCGTCTTCTGTAAAC
>JBCAWW010000921.1:0-2794 GCA_038534415.1 Bacteroidota bacterium
CCCAAAAAACGGTTACTGCCTATCAACGGATCAGTTTTATGGAGGAAAAACTGCCCGAAAACCGTTTTATTAGGATTCATCGCTCATTTATCGTGGCCAAAGATAAAGTTGATGCATTCAGCCCACCTTCCGTAGAAATTGGCGATATTACCTTGCCGATCGGGCGAAATTATCGCAGTGAAGTGTTAAAAAGCCTGAACGAGCAAAATTTGCTAAACGAATAGGCTTTTATTTCCATGCCCTTTATCCAGTCCAACTACCAAGGTCCTCCATTTTATTTGTTTCATCGGCACCTCGAAACCATCGTGCCGAGTAGATCGCGTAAGGTGTTAGGCGTTCGCTATGAGCGCGAACGATTAGAACTTGAAGACGGAGATTTTATCGATCTAGACTGGATCAAAAAGGGACATAAGCGCTTAGCTTTCCTTTCCCACGGACTAGAAGGTAGTTCGGAGCGTCCCTATATGCAGGGGATGGCCAAGATATTTCGCGAAAATGATTGGGATGTGCTGGCTTGGAATTGTCGTTCGTGTTCAGGCGAAATGAATCGCCTCCCCAAAATGTACCATCAAGGTGCGACTCACGATATGGATGCGGTGATGCAACGCGCCTTAGAAGGAGATTATGAGGAAATTGTAATGGTTTCTTTTAGTCTCGGTGGGGGAATGACGCTGAAGTATTTGGGAGAAAAGGCGAAACAAATTGATGCACGTATCAAAAAAGCCATGGTTATCTCAGTACCAGTAGATCTGCCGGCGAGTGTAGAGGTCATGCATCAGCCTAAGACAAGGCTTTATCGCAAATACTTTCTTAGCAAATTGGGTAAGAAGATCAGACAAAAGGCCGCTCAATTTCCGGAGGAGATTTCTTTAGAGGGATTTGAGCACATCAAAAGTCTTTCTGCCTTCGACGAACGCTATACTGCTCCGATGTTTGGCTTTAAGGGGGCCGCTCATTACTATGCCAGCGTAAACCCCAGACAGTTTTTGCCTTCCATTCAGATTCCCACTCTGATCCTAAATGCTCATAATGATCCGATATTGGATCCGGTTTGTTACTCCCCCGAATTGGTGGAGGGATTGGACAATATATGGTTGGAGGCCCCCAAACGTGGAGGCCATGTCGGTTTTTTACAAGCCAAAAATGAATTTACCTATGCCGATGAGCGGGCACTGAAATGGGCGTCCGAAAAATGGCGCCTATGAGTTGAGGATATTGTGGCCCATTTTGAGTTTCTTGGTCAATAAATACTCCTTATTGTGCTCATTCGGCGTAATTTCGATCGCTACGTTTTCGACTATCTCCAAGCCGTAGCCAATCAAACCAGCTCTTTTGCGTGGATTATTGGTCATGAGACGCATCTTGCGCACGCCCAAATCTCTAAGGATTTGCGCTCCCACACCATAGTCTCTTTCGTCCATTTTAAAACCTAACTCTAGATTTGCTTCTACGGTATCGCGACCGTTTTCCTGCAATTTGTAGGCTTTGAGTTTGTTGAGAAGCCCAATGCCTCGGCCCTCCTGCAACATATATAATACGACGCCTTTGCCAGCCTTTTCGACCATTTCTAGAGCTTTTTCTAGCTGTGGTCCACAATCACAACGGCAAGAACCAAAGATATCACCCGTTACACAAGAGGAGTGTACCCTTACCAAAATGGCCTCATCTGGATCCCATTTACCTTTGACCATCGCCATATGTAGGTCTCCCGTATTGAGTTGGCGGTAAGCAACCATTTCAAAATCACCATGCTCAGTGGGCATGTTGACATCTATTTCACGTTTGATGAGGCTTTCTTGCTTGAGGCGATAGTTGATCAACGCCTCTATAGTGATGAGCTTGAGATCGAAGCGATCAGCCACTTTACGCAGGTCAGGAAGACGAGCCATGCTGCCGTCTTCGTTCATGATTTCGACGATTACACCAGCCGGTTGTAGTCCCGCAATCTTAGCCAGATCGATAACGGCTTCGGTGTGGCCTGCTCTTCGCAGAACGCCACCCTTCATCGCTTTTAGCGGGAAAATATGACCCGGACGACTAAAGTCCTGAGGGCTTGCATTGGCATCTAGCATCGCCATGACGGTGCGCGAACGATCTTGAGCACTGATACCAGTGGTGTTGCCTTTGCCTTTGTAATCAACAGAAACAGTAAAGGCAGTCTGATGTAGATCGGTGTTTTTACCCACCATCAGATCCAAGCCTAGCGCTTCACAGCGTTCCTCCTCAAGTGGGACACATATCAGCCCACGACCATGAGTCGCCATAAAATTGATGACCTCAGGGGTGGCAAATTGAGCCGCAATGACAAAGTCCCCTTCATTCTCTCGATTCTCGTCATCTACTACGATTACCATTTTGCCTTGACGAATATCTTCAAGGGCTGATTCGATACTGTCTATCTTGATTTTTTCCATTGCTAATTTCTGTTCTGCAAGTTACAAAAAAGAGAGGGCAAGCCTATCCGACAATGATTCTAATCTTGCATTTGCTACTTAAGATTTCAACTATATGAAAAATTGTCTATATTGAACAAAAGGAATAAAATGTTCCAATAGTTCCCGTATTTTTATTAAAAAATTCGATTTCTCTGGTATGTTTGGTAACTTTGTTTAACTTTTAGTGAAAATACTCTTCACAAATTCATGCAAACAAAATCCGTCTCACTCGATCGTGGAATCCTAGAAAGAACCGCTGCGAGTCTAAAAGCGATAGCACACCCGGTCAGATTGGCTATGATTGATCTCCTCCGGGACGGGAAACGTTTAAACGTAACTCAAATTTATCAAGCACTGGG
>JBCAWW010000922.1:0-2793 GCA_038534415.1 Bacteroidota bacterium
CTAGCTTTGTTTCCGCTTCATCCATCGGTTGGTCGGAAACACCCGATGCTATGCTCAGTCCGATAAGCTCCAAAGCAGCTTGGGGAAATACTTCAGCAAAGGCCAATCGGGTCGCTTCTATCTTGACCGGATTACGAGATGCAACAATTATCTTCATAAAAACGTCTTTGGATTGTAAATTACGTTATAGTCGATCGAAATGCGTTTTTTTCTGATTATGAGTCTTTTTTTAAGTCAATTGGGACAGCCCCTCTTGGCCCAAAGTTCTCGTAATCAAGCTTTAGCACTCACGCGCCGAGCGGTCAAGGTCATGCAAAAAGGCCAGCCAAGAGACGCCCAAATCTTATTGGAAAGGGCAATTAAGCTAGATCCAGAAAATATTCACATCCTTTATCAGCTGGCGCTTTTGCACTATCGCCAAGGGCGTTATGAGCATGCGACTGATATTTTGAAGGAAACGACCCGAGATCCAGATGTGCCGCTCGAACATTTCGCCTTCCTCGGCAATGCCTTTGATAACTTAGATCAAGAAGAGGAGGCCCTCAAAGCCTATAAACGAGGATTACGCAAATATCCTACTAGCGGACGATTGCACGTTGAATTGGGGATCTTAGCACTCAATCACAATAAGCTGCGCGAGGCGATCGAATATTGGGAGCAGGGTATTGATGTCGATCCCAACTATGCCCCCAATTATTATTGGGCGGCTAAGGCATACGCCAATACTTCTGAAAGGCTCTGGGCCCTGATATATGGTGAGCTTTTTGTCTTATTGGCTCCCCAAGATCCCCGTACAGCAGAAATCGGCTCTATGTTGCTAAGTAATTATACGAGTAGCGTGGAGGTCTTAGGGGATGAGTCCGTCTTGTTTCGTTTTAGTTTACGAGCCTACAATCGTAGTTCTGATTCAGATCGGATTCCATTTATTCGTTCTGGTTCTCCTCAGAGTTTTGAGCAAGCCTTCGTCGAACGCTTCCAAACCAGCCAGGCCCAGTTTTCTTTGGGACTCACCGAGCCGCAAGCCATCGCTGCCGCGCGAGCTGCTTTCCTACAAAATTGGCGCGCTAAAGAAAATTTGAGTCAGCTTTTCCCCAATGCTCTCTTTGATCATTGGGAAGCTATCCAGGCCGCGGGGCATTGGGAGGCTTATCATTTTTGGCTGTTCAAAGATGCAGACTCCGAGCGTTTTAAAGATTGGGCAACGAGCAAGCAAAACGATATCCTTTTGGCGCGTTGGGTCAAATGGCAAAAAACAAACCCGCTGTTCCTCGAAGAGGAACAACGGATCAATCGATTGCGCTTTCTGGAATAGCTAAGTCTACATCTCTTTTTTGGCTACTTCTCCCCGCAATCTAAGTACAATGGGACCTTGCTCAGCATTGGTCTGCACGGTTACGGTTTTGGAAAAGACCCCAGCTTTGGTGGTTTTGTAGTTAGCCGTGACAAAACCCGTTTCTCCTGGCGCGATTGGAGTCTTGGTATAATTTGCCACAGTACAGCTACAAGATGGTTTTACGCTCGTGAGTTCTAGATCAGCGTCTCCGGTGTTTTTGACAATGAAGGTATAAGTTGCGTCTGCCCCGATTGTTAGACTCCCGAAGTCATGGCTTTCTTGTTCCCAGCTCATCGCGACTGTGCCCTTTTTCTCGGGGCTTAATTTTAGCGCAGTGGCTGTGTTGAGTTGTGCTTGGGCTGTGATGCAGAGAAGGCTAAGGGCGATTAATAATAAATTTTTCATGTGAAAATATGTTTTAAGTGAATCCGATAGCAATATAACTAAAACAATAGTTTATAAACTAATAAATTAGTTTATAAACATTTCTCGCAACTTTCCCCTTTAAGTGCTTGACTATAAATGCAAAACGATTGGGCCAGTCCTCCTAAAGTTTATTTCCCGATTATTATGCGTATATTTTCACTGCTATCCCTAACAAAGTTTATAAATAGGTATGAACCAGTACATGGTTGAAATAGACCTACCCGCCTTAATGACGCAGCAGTTCATGTCATTGATTCCGGCTCAACGGACCATGGTCAATGAATTGATGAGTGAAGGTAAAATAGACTCCTACACTTTGTCCCTTGATCGTAGGAGGCTATGGGTGATTTTTTTGGCTGAAACTGAGCTTGAAGTTTCAGATACATTAGAGGGTTTTCCCATAATGCCATATTGCGATTTTGAAATTTCGGAGCTGATGTTTCACAATACGATGACCAGAGAGCTGCCTGTGATTTCCCTCAATTGATTGTAATACGCTATGTCTGACAAAGTAAAAACTTACACCAATGGTGAGTTGAGCATCGTCTGGAAACCCGGACAATGCATTCACTCCGAAAAGTGTTGGAGAGGCCTTAGCTCCGTGTTTGACCCCAAGGGCAGACCTTGGATCAATGCAGAGGGAGCCTCGACCGCAGAAATAAAATCCCAAATTGATCAATGCCCTTCCGGAGCATTATCATATATCCAAAAAGATGCTGAACCAATGGCAGAACCGACAAGTGAAAGAGTAAAAGTAAATGTCCTCAAAAATGGTCCTCTCATGATAGAGTCTGACTGTTTGATCGCTGATGCAGATGGCAATGAAACTCAAAAAGATACCAAAGTATTTCTCTGTCGCTGTGGCGCGTCCAAAAATAAGCCCTATTGCGATGGAGCCCACAAGAAAATTGGATTTGAAGGCTAAATAATCTTCACCCCCTCATGTCAGATATCTTCAATCGCCTCCAACAAGTTCCTGAGCTTGAGGAGGTTCCTGAAGCTCAACTCCAGTGGATGCTGGACAAGAGCGAAAT
>JBCAWW010000923.1:0-2791 GCA_038534415.1 Bacteroidota bacterium
CATAATTGGGAGGTGATCAAGACCGAAAACCTGTACACCTTTGATGGGAAGCGCGGCTTCTCACTGGGGCAGGTTTTCGGTCTTGATCACCTCCCAATTATGAGCGTATAGTTTATGCAGTAGCTCTAGGCTTTCTCCATAATGCAATACCGGATAATCAGGCTCCTTTTGACTCAAATCAGCTTCTACACTTACAAATCGACAACGCCAATGGTCGGTACAGAAGGTTTCAGGCAAGCCATTGGGAAAGACTTTGACCCCTCGATTGGTGATCATTTTTAGCTTTAGACGAGGGCCTGCCAACAGTTGCAAAGCTTGGCCGATGATCTTCGGATCAGTGCCTTTCCAATCGATAAAAACATCCACCCCAACGAGGGTTTTTTGCTGCTTTTGGCGAGTGTAGGCTGGCACCTCAATCTTGGGGCTATTGGTATTAGATTTTACGGTCAAGCCATTTTGCGGTAGCACTTTCGGCAGTCTTGCGATTACCGCCTCGGCGAACGCTTGGGTCCCGACCTTGCTTTGACTGATACTTGGCTGGTAGATGTCAGCCGTATGAATCCCAGCCTCCAAAGTCGCCTGCCAGGCCTCGTGGATGCGTTCTGCGATAGCAGCATACCCCAAATGACGCAGCATCAATATCGCGGCATGCAACATACCAGATGGATTGGCGATCCCTTGCCCTGCAATGTCAGGTGCACTACCGTGGATAGCCTCAAACATAGCAAACTCCTGCCCAATATTGGCAGAGCCAGCCAGTCCAACAGAACCTGCAATTTGGGAGACTACGTCTGAAAGAATATCGCCATACAGATTGGTGGTAACGATGACATCAAAGTTTTCTGGCTCAGTCGCCAAACGAGCTGTCCCGATATCGATAATCATGTGCTCTGACTGGATATCCGGATACTCAGGCGCGATTTCTTTGAATACCTTAGCAAAAAGGCCATCCGTGAGCTTCATGATATTGCTCTTGGTCATGCAGGTAACTTTCTTGCGACCATTGAGACGCGCATATTCAAAGGCGTAGCGAACGATTTTTTCGCAGCCGGGACGGCTAATTAGTTTTAGGCATTGCACCACATCTTCTGTCTGTTGGTGCTCGATGCCTGCATATAGATCTTCTTCATTTTCCCGCACAACTACTACGTCGAGATTGGGAAAATGGGTACTTACATAAGGATGATAGGCCTGGGTCGGACGCACATTGGCAAAGAGACCGAGGCTTTTGCGGAGGGTAACATTGAGACTCTTATACCCTTCTCCTAGCGGAGTAGTCATAGGGGCCTTGAGCAATACACCTGCCTCTCGCATTAGATTCCACGCATTGGGATCGATGCCAGCGTTTTGTCCAGCAAGATAGACCTGTTCGCCCATTTCGACTGACACCCAATCAATGGGAGCCCCCGCAGCTTCGAGGATCTTGCGGGTAGCGAGCATAATCTCTGGTCCAATGCCATCACCATGGGCGACGGCGACTTTGGTACGTAGGTTGGTAAGTTGAATCATTTTTTCTGTTTTGGAGAGATAATAGGGGCGGAAACGTACCTCTGATTTGGGCAGAAGGAATATGATCAGGGGCAGTCTCCACCCATCACTATAGAAATATTGAGTACGAAAAGGTTTCTAGTTAAGGAGACTAGCGACGCGTCCGGGACACAGTAGTCTGGGGGGCTGCTTGAGTAGCAGGTTCGGCATTGGGTTCGGAGTCGATCATGAGCGGGGATTCCCCATCGGTGATGATGATCTTAGCGTTCGGCGATGTAGCCAGCCGCTCAAAAACCTCGATACTGCGCCACTCAACCACTCTTGGACTTAGTCCTTGCTCGATGATCAATTGAGCATCACGGATCCCTTCAGCTTCGATAGTTTTGCGCTGCGCTTCCATTCGCTCGCGCTGTAGTTCAAACTCCATCCGCTGTGCACTTTGCTCGGCCTCTAATTTTTCTTCAATTGCACTCGCCAAGCCGTCTGGCAATACGATGCTCTTAAGGAGAACCGCTTCGATTTCAAAGCCTCTTGAAGCGAGTAGCTCCATCATCCGCTCTTTGATAGCGTTTTCAATTTCAGCTCGTTTGGCAGTATACATGTCCTTCGCCAAGAAGCGAGAACAGACATCAGCCGAAGCAGAGCGAAATACACTTAGTACGACGGTGGTCTCATAATTCATCCCAATATTGGAGATGATAGAAGGGGCAAATTCGGGGAGGATTCGGTAGAGAATCGAAATTTCGGAAGCAATATTGAGTCCATCTTGTGAAGGCAAAGCTAGCTTTACTTCAAGATTTACCGTTTGAGTAGGTACGCGCACTAGGCGAGTAATAAAAGGATTGTAACCCACTAAGCCGGCCTCATAGATTTGGGGTTGCAGCTTGCCAAAACGTTGCTTGACAGCGGCTTCTCCGGGACGAATTGTGGCACAACTGACCATGGAGAGAAGAAAAACTCCAGTGAGAAAAATTTGCAATACTCTTTTCATAAGGTCGTATTTAAGCGTTTGCTTTTATTACGACCCTAACGAACGATAGTTATACTATCATCAAGAATAGCAAAACATCTAATTGGATTCTAATTTAGGATTGGATTGTCTTAAAAATCATCTCTGTCAGGAAGGTTTTCACCTCTTCTTTTTTGCCTTCAGAAACTTCGGTCAAGCTCGGCAAATGCTCAGAAAAGTATTTTTGATCATGAGCACTTTCGATCGCAGTAGAGATTAATGCTCTCGGATAGGCATAGTCAGGGTTGAGTTGGGTGAGCAACTCAGCGACTTGACGGGTAAAACGTTTGTAGT
>JBCAWW010000924.1:0-2791 GCA_038534415.1 Bacteroidota bacterium
AATCAATCCTAAGACATAGTGACCGCTAGGATGAGAAGGATTGATTATGACTGATCAAGGACAATATGCTCAGGCGGTTATGTCTTTGTATTACTTTTTGCTTTTGGAGCCAGAAGGTGATCGCGCTGATAAGGCACATAGCTTACTTATGCAAAGTATCGTAGGCAATGCTGAAGAAGGGGAGGACGGCTCCATCAATATCACCCTCTCTTCCTTGACTATGGATGGGACCTTTTCGGCAGCCAATCTCTACATCTCTTTGCTTGGGGCAGCAGCTGACAAGATCAACAAAGAGGAGAACCAAGACAAAACGCAGGCAGAACTCAATCATGACCGCTTTGAAAAAGCCTTTAGTTATCTGATGGAAATTGAAGCGGAAAATCCCACCGAGGCAGAACAAATCTGGTTGGATCTCTACCTCGGCTTCTACAAAAAGCTCCTCGAAGAAGAAAAACACCTAGAAACAGCTTCTTATCTCGTCCAAGGACCCGGTGAAGACAAAGAAGTAGCCGAATGGCTTTTAGGACACCAAAAAGAAGTACAGCGATTGCAAACCTTTGTCGGTAAGTAAATCAGACTGACAGCCAATTTTAGGCGTTGAGCGACTAGCTTAGTCTGCCCAATGCCACTCGTATCTCCCATTTGGTAAAAATACTCGTTGAACGCACTCATGCTTTCTGCCGAGGATTTTTAACAGCTGGGAGATATTTTTTTATCAATGGCCCATTTCTTCCTAACATTCTTGCGTCAAGGACGTCTAGATACTGAAGACTCGCAACAACATTGAATTAAGATTCTTTTTTCTCATAGATAAAAGCTGTTAGAAGCGCCCGAATGCCAAGCGGGCGCTCTTTTTTTGTCCTATAACTTTTAAATGGGACCACCTCCTCCAAATTCTAACATGCTTAAGCTTTTGACTTAAATCGCCTCACAAATTATGTCTCCGTTTACAATTTTTGGGTAATCGAAATATTGATCTTCCCATAACTAAAATGCTAAAGCAAACAAATCAATCTGCTCTTTTACTCCGTAATCGTTTTGCAGCCTGGGTCGGGGCTTTATTCTTGGTGGCCGCAGGCATTTTTATGTTCAATAGCACCGATGAAGCAAGCGCGGCTTTTTCATTTACCAATGTCGCCAAAGATGATTCCGTAGGCGATACTGGCAATGCCGGTAGTGATGCGGCCATTAGTGGCAACAAAGATGGGGGCTTTGCCTGGGGAGACATCAACAATGATGGCTACCTAGACTTAGTCGTAAATACCAATAGCAACTCCCACAATACCCGCATCCTGATCTCGGACCCCACTGATCCTGACAATCCGGTTTTTAGAGATTCTACGACGACCTTTTGCAATGATTGTGGTACTTCGAAGCGGGAGCGATCCGCTGTTTTGGTAGACATCAACCATGATGGTTATGTGGATTTAGTCCGCAATCTCCACTATAGTGGTATCGGTAGTATCGCCATTTATCTAAACCAAGGCCCTTCCGGACTTTATCACCTAGGTGCCAATAGCAATGGCGACGCCAATAAAGTGATTGACTATCCTGACTTTCATGATGGCAATATGAATGTAGAAGGTGTCTTTGTCGCCGATTACAATCACGATGGCTGGTTGGATTTGATCGTGGAAAACCATAATCATGGTATAGATGTTTTTCAAAATCCAGAAGATGGTACCGCCAACTTTATTGGCGTAGACCCGTCTGTAACTGGCTTGCCTAGCTCCGCTGGCAATGGCGATTATGCTGCTGGTGTGGATTATGATGATGACGGTGATATTGACATTCTCGCTCGTAAAAACAACGGGCCAGATTTCTTTGTAAGCAATGGAGATGGAACCTACCAGACAGGTATCGAGATTGCTGATGCCTCCAATGGCAATAAAGGGGGAGTCGTCTTTGGCGACTTCGACAATGATGGCGACTTTGACTTTTATTGGTCCGATGCCAATGGCAACCAAATTTGGATTAACAATTACGGCACCTTCGAGCCTACCTATGATGGTAGTAATAGCGAGCCATGGGCCTCAGCGGGTTTGACTTACCCTAGTAGTGGTATTGATGGTTGCGCCGTAGGTGATGTAAACAATGACGGTAAACTGGACCTTTTTCTCACGGATGATACAGGTACTAGTTTTCTCTTTCTCAATGATACCCCCTTCGGTGGAACGCTCAGTTTTACCCAAGACAATGCCAATATAGATGTCAATGGTAATGGCGAGGGCGCTTCTTTTGCGGATTATGACCGCGATGGAGACCTAGACCTATACGTCAATATCAAAAATAGTGGCAATCAACTCTGGCGCAATGATTTTAATGACGCCGGGGCGAACGATTATCTCTTTGTCGAGCCTCGGATCGATCTCGGTAGCGGTGTTTGGCGCAACGCAGTGGGCGCCAATGTCTTTCTAGAAGCTTGTGATGGTACTCGTATTTCGGGAATTAGAGAGGTGCCATCTACTTCTGGTCATGGAACAGATGCGCCGGATCAGGTGCATTTTGGCCTACCCGACGGTCCCGATCAAGCGTATAATGTGGTGGTTCGCTTTGAAATGAAAAGCGGGACGAGGACCGAGATCAGTAAATACATCATTCCGGCTGACCTGGCGGAGCAGAAGGTGATCATATATGATACCGATACCCCGATCAATAGTATTTGCGAAGATCGCGACCAAGACGGTGTGCTTGATGTCAATGATTTAGATGATGACAATGATGGCATCTCAGACGATACAGAATTAGGCACTTGCGGCAACTTAGATTGGGAAACCAATTCATATACCGC
>JBCAWW010000925.1:0-2790 GCA_038534415.1 Bacteroidota bacterium
GGTTGCGAAACACCTTGATAAATTTAGTCGTGGCACGAATTTGGGTGCGTGGATTAGACGGATCATGGTCAATACTGCCATTGATCATTATCGCAAATCCGCCAAAAGGCCAGCTTTGGTTGAAATCAACCAAGCCGTACATGAAGTCGATGTACATGATGTAGTGGCGGAGATGGGTGCCAATGAAATTTTGGGACTCGTACAACGCTTATCGCCGGCCTATCGCACTGTATTTAACTTATACGTAATCGAAGGGTATTCACATAAAGAAATCGGGAAACTGTTGGGTATTAGTGAGGGGACTTCAAAGTCTAATCTGGCCAAAGCCAGAGCCAAACTGCAAAAAATGATCCTCCAGTCTCGTATGGTCCGTCGAATAGAAGGCGAAAACTATGCGTGAAGACTATCTTGAATCAATCATAAGGCAAAAATTAGCCGAGCTAGAGGTGCCAGTAAATCCTGCCAATTGGGAGGAGCTATTGGAGCGCCTGCATCTGGCTTTTGATGCCCTGATTCGAGAAAAACTAGAACAGCTTGTTCTGCCTGCCGTTCCCGCTGATTGGGAGGCAATGCAGGCGCAATTGGACGGAGCGTTCGACCAGGCGATCCAAACCCAACTCGCGGCCCTATCGATAGATCCGCAAGCCGGAGATTGGGGACAGATGAACGCCCAACTCGAAGATATGCCGATAGAGGCAGTCGTGGCGGGCAAACTCGCCCAAGCCGAATTGGCTTTCATGCCTGAAGATTGGGCCCAGTTTGAGGCTCAACTCGACGAAAATCCTTTAGACACTCAAATCAGAGAAGGCTTAGAACAACTCGATCCTACGGCCTTAGAGCCCGATTGGCATCGTATGTTGTCCGAACTGGATCAAGATTTTGATCATATTATCAAAACGGGCTTGGCCGAGCACCAAATTCCTTTTCAGGAAGCACATTGGTCTATGATGGCGGCTAGTTTAGATGAGTTTTCGGTGGATACCGCCTTCCGCGAACGCTTAGTTCCTTATCAGGTACCTTATGTTGCGAGTGATTGGCCCGTCATGGCTGACCGCCTCGAACAACCGTTCGACGAAGTCGTCCGCCAAAAAATGGGTAGCCTCGAATATCCTTTCCTTCATAAAGATTGGAGAGGCTTCGCGACCCTGCTTGATGCCGAAATCATCCCCGCTGAGCAGGCTGTAGTTTGGTATGCCAACTGGCGCAACTATTCTGCCGCTGCGGCTGCTATCCTGCTGTTTTTGTTTACACTCTTAGGAGGCAGTGATTCTTGGCAACTACGCACCGACGAAACCCTAGCCGTAGATTCGCATTCTGGCTTTATTTTGCCTGATATCCATTCCAACGCTCTCCAAGATGCCGCTTTGACTGCTGACGTGAGCGTGGCGATCGAAGGGGAAGACGCTACGAGCAATAATCCTATTGCCGCTAGTAGCCAGGCCGGTGATACTGCCTTAAACGAGACGACTGAAACAACACTTAGTTTCGCTTCGCTTACGCCCGTGGGCAATGATGCCAATCTGGCCTCCGCCTTGGGACAAAAGCCTACGGACTTTTCAAGCTCCTTTATCCATAACGCCTTGGCAGACGATAAGATCCCGCATGAAAACGATCCGGGTTCGATGGAGGCATACCTACAGCAGATGGATTATAGCGAGATTCGCAGAGTCGGTCCGGTTTCATTTGGCGAAGGGACATGGGAAGAAGCTTTTTCCCGTCAGGCCCCTGAATCAGATTATGAAACTCAAACTTGGAAACCTGATTTCCGCTTGGGACTCTATGGCTCCAATACGCGGACTTTTGCTGAGCTTACAGGCGACCAACCGCTTTCGGGTTATGCTTATGGGATCCGAGTGGAGCTGCTGATCAACGATCAATTGAGTGTGATCTCTGGGGTAAATTATTCAGAGAAACGCTTCCGTCATACTTATCCTTATTTTGATGCGACTAGAGGCTTTTATGAAAATGTGCTCGAAGGGCAGCTCTTTTTATTAGAAGCCCCACTTTTGCTGCGTTATCAATTAGGGATGAATGAAAGGACGGGTGCGAAATTTTATGTACAGAGTGGTATCGTGGCGCAGGTTTCTTCGCAAGAAAATTACTGGCACTACAATGCCGATAATCCCGTCAATTTATCGCTCGAGCGTAGCTTACAGTACAAAACACTGAGTCCAGAAAAATTAGAGCGAGGTTTCAATACCTACGCAGGCAATATACACGCTGCTTTGGGCGTCGACTATCCGATCCTAGATCGTCTTTCGGTACAGTTAGAACCTTATCTGTTGATGGGGCTTCAACCTACCAAAGGAGCAGGCACCGCAGGCCTCAACAAGCGTCTGACGACCGTTGGTTTGGGCGTTGGTTTGCAGTACAATCTCAGCAAAGCTAAAGTACAGCCTTAAAGCTGTAACCCTACTGAGTATGATGCGTATACAAAGTATATTTCAATAAGTTTACGTTTCATTTTGCCGCCTCGAAAAGTAAATGACCGGTTCTGCCAAGAGCCGGTTTTTTTTTGCCTCAAGCTAAGCGGCAATTCATTGGTTCCTGCTTCGCAGAACGCATTTCGACAGCGTCCCGAGCATCGGGACGTCGAGAAATCTCATAAGGGCCAAATTGTATTTACAAGGAGACTAATCAGATCCGCAAGGGGATTCGAAGTAGAGCGGCTGGCAGCTAGTGATAAGCGTTCTGCGCAGCAGAAAAAAGAGAACCTACAATCCAAAAAAAATTAGGGGACTCAATCCCTATCGGGAGAGTCACCCTAACCCCTAGCTTCTGTATCTGGCG
>JBCAWW010000926.1:0-2788 GCA_038534415.1 Bacteroidota bacterium
CTTTTATTCATTCCCTATTTGATCAATTGCATCATCCATATAATCATTGGGGGCTGGCAGATCAGTGATATTGAAATACTGCAATCCTACCGCAACCCATAAAGGCACATTGACCAAGGTAGTCACCAAGGCAATCAAAATTTGCCCAAGGATCAGGGCTGGCATGCCCATCGCGCCAGTTAAGGATAGGGAAACCGTTACTGGCGAAGCCATAATCCCCAACACGATACTCATCACAAACAATAGCCCAAAGCTAGCCCACCAATTGCCACGCACCAGCTTGAAAGCTCTTCGAATCGCATCTACCGGTCCGACTTCCTCATGCAGTTGTATAATGAAGACAAAGTATAAGGGGACTCCAGCGTAAATCAAGCCAATAAAGCCTGCGATGCCCATGAGCACTGCTAGAAAAGGAACGACTTGCCCGACAAAGGCCACGACCAAAGAAAAGACAATGGCAGCAACTACGAGCAAAGCCATAATGGTCAAGAAAGAAGCGACCAAAGCGCCGAGGCTGTTAAAAGATCTATCGCGTAGGTATTCGGGTTCTTCTAATTTTTGGGGTTCATGCAAGTGCATCAACATATGCTCATAGATAAATGCACCTGTCATAGCGGTAGCCATGACCCCGATTACAATAATCGCAGGGAAGATCCAAAAAGGCATGGCTTCATTACTGCGAATTAATTGGTCAAAAATATTGTCGAGATCCCCAGTCGTTAAGCCTTCTAATAAGGCATTCATGGTATCCTGTGAATAGTAGGCATTGAGAAAACCTGAAATCGCAGTAAGCGGCACTACCCACATCACCAAGGGGAGGAGTAGACTCTTAGCATTGCGAAACACATATTGGAAGGAGTCCTGAAATAGGTCTCCAAAATCACGCTTCCTAAATAAATTGATCAGATTCATAACGCTAGACTTTGAATACGAAGTTTGCGAGAAAGATAGATAGGGTATAGGACATAGTAGCCGATGATAAAACCGAGCGACAATACAATGATTGTCATCTTACCCAGGATATGCATATCTGCCATCCGGGTGACATAGCCTTCCAAAAAGGCAGCCATAAAAAAGACCGGTACTAAGCCGATGATGATTTTCATGCCATTTTTAGCGGCTTTCATCAGTGATTGCACCCGAGGATAGGTACCCGGAAACATAATACTATTGCCCATAACCAGACCAGCGCCGCCAGCAATCACAATGGCTGAGAGCTCTAAAGTCCCATGTATATATATGATTGGCAGGGCCTCCATCAGCACTCCATACTGATGAAAAAAGGTAAGAAATGTCCCTGCCATGATACCATTGTAAAATAAGCCCCCACCATAATTAAATGGCCAAAAGGGCAAACCAAATATCGTCCCAAAAGACAAAACGATCCCCAAGGCAAATACCCAAAAAGATACTTGCACATTGATGAGGAAGATGCGGAGAAACATCAAATATTCTCCTTCCTGTTGATAAACACCCGTAGGATTGCCATTCTCAATATTTTCTATCGTCATTTTGATATAGCTACTCCCCAAGACCGTCTCTGGAAAATCTGGTACATAGATCGTAGATACGACGCCAACCATGAAGAAGGCCGTAAACAAAAGAAAGGCATAAAAAATCTGGCGGTGACAACTCGCAACAATCAATGGCAACTCTTCAGCCCAAAACTCAAAGAAGCGATTACGTTTCTCTTTTTTGTTTTTATAGATTGTCAAGTGAGTCCTTGCGGCCAATCCATTGAGATATTTGACCGTTTGGCTCTTAGGATAAAAAGTCCGAGCATAGGCCAAGTCGTCCGTCAACTGTACATACAGTTCGGCCAGATGATCGGGGTCAACTTTGGGGTTGGTAGATTCAAACAGGGTCCGTTCAAATTCCCGCCATTTATCCTTATTTTGTCGGAGAAAAGCTGGTTCTCGCATTTGTGCTATTGTGTCCGGCTGAATTTACGAAAAAACCATGAATACCATCGTAATCCCTACTGCTCAAAATATTGAGCTTGAATATCCGCAGGCTGGAATAGGAGCGAGGGCATTGGCAACCATTATTGACGTTGCTGTTTTGATAGGGTACATATTGATTCTTTATTCATTTGATTACTCCTTTGATGCCACCAACGAAGTGACCTATACCTTTTGGATTCCCGCTATGGTTTATAGCCTAGTATGTGAATCACTCTTCAATGGTCAAACACTCGGCAAATTCGTCATGAAGACTCGAGTGATCAGCATGGATGGAGCTTCTCCTACTTTTTCTCAATATATCATGCGATGGTTGCTACGGACCGTAGACCTTTGGCTGCTATGGGGATTGATCGGTTTGGTTACGATGGTGATCAACAAAAATGGCCAACGCCTTGGAGACATCATCGCTGGGACTACCGTCATCAAACTAAAATTGGTTACTCATTTTGGCGATACCATCTTTATGGAGACCTCCGAAGATTATCAAGTGGTCTTCCCACAAATCAGAAATCTATCCGACCGCGATGTCTCCATCCTCAAAGAAGTTCTAGACGCAGGGCTCAAATCTTCCAATCCAGAGATCCTCCAAAAACTCTCTCGCAAGGTTCAAGAAGTCGCTGGCATAGAGACTAAGATGCGAGCGGCCGTATTTTTAGAGACTGTTTTGCTCGATTACAACCATTTATATGGCGGAGAGTAGGGTTTTTTACCACATAGTTTTAGCAGCCATGCTAATTATAGTAGAAAAAATCCATTTACTTCCATTTTTACCATGTAAGATTTGATATTTAAATGTAATAAATTGTATATTCGGTCAACATCGG
>JBCAWW010000927.1:0-2787 GCA_038534415.1 Bacteroidota bacterium
TAAAGAGTGTCAGTAAAATACTAATCGGGAAATAAGATCGCTTCATTAGGATGCTTTAGGTCTTTCAGTCTGAGATTAATTTTCGTCTTTCCGTTCCAGGTATTAAAGTCTGGTTGATATGCAATATGCACATGATTACTCGCTAAACGATGCCATTTTTCGGCCATATTAAACCCGATGGCTTCGAACATACGATTGTCTGATTCTACAACGAGTTTTACATGTACTTCTTTTAAAATAACGCTGTTAAGGACGCGGACGTTTGGTGTGGCAAAAACTGGCTTGCGATTAGAGGGGCCAAATGGCTCCATTCTTTGGATTAATCTGATGAGGCGAGCATCAATCTCAGAAAAGTTTAAAGGCGCATCAATGGCGAGAGTAGGCTGCCGTTGGTCTTCGGTTAAGCGTTCGGCAACGACGGCCTCAAAATGCTCCGCAAAAGCAGGAAATGCTTCCGGTGCCATCGTCAGGCCAGCTGCATACTTATGGCCCCCAAACTGAATTAAGTGTTCCTTGCAAAGGTCTAAGGCTTCATAAAGGTCAAATCCTTTTACCGATCGTGCAGAGCCAACGAGCTTACCATCATTTTGAGTAAGTAAGACAGTAGGTCGATAGTAGGTTTCAATCAGTCGAGAAGCCACAATCCCAATAATGCCCTTATGCCAATGAGGTTCATAAAGTACTGTACTGTAGGCCGCATCAGCTTCGGGGTATTGAGCGATTTGAGCTAAGGCTTCCTCGGTCGTTTCTTTGTCTAGCGTCTTGCGTTCGTCATTGGCACTTTGCAACTCATGAGCGAGTTGGATCAAATCTTGGGATTTGCCTCTCAGTACTTTGACCGCATCCTTGCCATGGTTGAGACGCCCCGCCGAATTGATGCGCGGACCAATAAAAAAGACGAGATCGGAGATGTCCCAATGCCGATCATATTGAGCCTGACTTTTGAGCACTCCGATGCCAGGAAGGGGTCTTTTACGGATTTTTTCGAGGCCAAAATGAGCCAATGTTCGATTCTCACCCGTGATGGGTACGATATCACAAGCGATGCTCAAGGCCAGTAAATCCGCATATTCGTGCAATGGATCAGGTGCAGCACAAAGGTTTTGATCGTTCAGCGCAGCTGAAAAAGCCTGTAAGAGTTTAAATCCAACGCCACAACCTGTAAGCTCTTTGTAGGGGTAAGGACAATCATGCTGCTTAGGGTCTAAAATGGCCAAAGCAGGTGGGAGTTCAGGGCCTGGCGTATGGTGATCACAGATAATCACTTCAATGTCTTTGGTCGCTGCATAACGCACTTTATCGATGGCCTTGATGCCACAGTCGAGGGTGATCATCAGCTTAGCCCCGATGGATTCGGCATAGTCTATCCCTTGAAAAGAAAGGCCATATCCTTCGGCATAGCGATCCGGAATATAGACTTCGTGCGCTAGATGGACGGCTTCAAAAAAGAGGCTCATCAAACTCACCGAAGTGGTCCCATCTACATCGTAGTCGCCAAAGAGGAGGATTTTTTCCTCTGCGCGGAACGCTTCTAAGAGGCGCTCGACCGCTAGAGGGAGATTTTTCATTAAGTGTGGGTCATGCAATTCGGTAGCTTGCGGCGCAAAATAAGCCTTCGCCGCCTCATAATCACCGATACCCCTTCGCAACAAAAGTTCCGCCAATACTTGGGGGAAAGTTTTGCTCGTACTTAAGTCTTTTACTAAGGGAGCTACTTCCTCCGCTGCTGGTCTTTGTTCAAATTTCCAAATCAAGCCCTTCTCCTATTTATGATTCTGATCAGAATCTGTACCCTAAAATTAGAAATCATTCGCCACAATCGAAGGTTCCAAGTCAAGAAATTTTTCGATTCCTGCTCAAAACCTAACATGGGTTGTGGCAGTTAGAGTAGTGATAATTTGTGTAGCTTCCCAACAAAATTAAGTCAATGGTACGAATCATTCAGTTAGCGGTACTGCTATTCGCCTTAAGTTTAACGGCCTGTAAGACAGAAGTACCTCCCCAAGAGGAGGAAACCAAAGAAGAAGTAGAAATCACGCAAGGGTCCTCTTATCTCGCATTGGGGGATTCATATACCATAGGCGAAAGTGTAGCCATAGATATGCGCTGGCCAGTGCAATTACAGGCCAAATTGAAGGAAGAAGGAGTCGAATTAGGCTCTCCCACCATCATTGCCCGCACCGGTTGGACGACAGATGAGTTGCAGGCAGCGATTGAAAGTTCTGCGCAAGCCGATACCTTTGACCTAGTCTCACTCCTGATCGGAGTTAACAATCAATATAGAGGCTATGATTTCGCTCAATATGAAAAGGAATTTGGGGAGCTACTAGATCGAGCCATCCAATTTGCCCAAGGCGACAAAAGCAAGGTGTTTGTAGTAAGCATACCTGACTATGGAGCTACGCCTTTTGGCCAAAGCGCAGACCCACAAAAGATCGGCGAAGAACTCGACCAATACAATGCCTACGCCCAAACGGTCTGCGAAGCACGCGAAATCCCTTTTTTCAATATCACGCCCATCTCCCGCGAAGCGGTCAATGATCCAGAGCTAGTCGCCAGCGACAATCTGCACCCATCTGGCAAGATGTATGGCCAGTGGGTGGATTTGTTTTGGGAGGATGTAAAGGGATTGTTGGAGTAGGGTTTTAGATACGTTTTTGGAGCACAAGTTGACGGTAATATTTACCAAATAAGGTCAATTGGCAACTTTTGCTCTCTATTGCAGCATCATACATATGCTCTGCATCGACGGGTTCTACTAAACCATTTCTAGCAAACATTTGTAAA
>JBCAWW010000928.1:0-2785 GCA_038534415.1 Bacteroidota bacterium
TTCACCAGAAGGGACATCTAAGCATTGTAACAGACTTACTCCACAATTAAAACAATGTTTATGATTCGCTATCCCTGGGGTGGTCTGTTAGTCCTATGTCTTATTTTTGGCGCATGTGGGGGAGATGATTTCCCTGACATGAATACCGGTGTTGGAGGTAACAACGGTGGCCAAGGAAATAATGGTGGTAATTTCGCTTTGAGCGACTTTGCACTGCCTGATATTGCACGAGATCCACTAGGAAATCCCACCACAAATTTAAAAGTTGAACTCGGCAGGATGCTCTTTTGGGATCCTATCCTCTCTGGTACTAAAGATGTCGCTTGTGTAACATGCCACCATCCCGAGTTTGGCTATGCGGATGGTCTCGATTTATCGATCGGGGTTCATGGTATGGGAGTAGGCCCGCAGCGGCGGAACGCTAATCCTAATCAGCCATTTTTTGCTGGTCGTAATGCTCCTACGGTTTTAAATACTGGATTTAACGGCATGAACGAAGACGGGATTTATGTCCCTGAAACGGGGGCTATGTTTTGGGATTTACGAGCTCATGGTTTAGAAGAACAAGCCCTTTTGCCACCCACTTCCGCTGTGGAGATGCGTGGGAATGTATATGCTGCTGAAGATGCCATTGATAGTGTGATACTGCGTTTGCAGGCGATCTCTGAGTACCAAGCGCTATTTAGCCAAGCGTTCGGCGGAGCCGGCAGTATCAATGAAACCAATCTTAGCCGTGCCTTAGCGAGTTTCCAACGTAGTTTGGTGGCAAATAATAGTCCTTTTGACCGCTATATCGCTGGAGATGCCAGCGCGATGAGTCCGCAAGCTATCGAAGGCTTCGAACGCTTTTTGGATGTTGGCTGTGCGAGTTGTCATAGTGGTCCCATGTTTTCTGATTTTGAAACGCATGTACTAGGGGTGCCTGATAACGATAAGTTGGCTCAGTCGGATGCAGGACAAAATGGCACCTATGCCTTCCGGACACCGACCTTACGCAATGTGGGTATTACTGGACCGTATTTTCATAATGGTAGAGCGGAAGACCTGGAAGAGGTATTAGATTTTTATATCCGCATCCAAGGCAATGGAAATGGGGGTGGGAGAGGAGCCCTACCGATCAATCCTAATGCTGGGCAGCTAGCAGATGAGCTAGATGATTTAAATTTGAGAGGGCAGGATATCGATGATATTGAGGCCTTTCTCAATGCTCTCACAGATGTCAGCTTTGACGATACTGCTCCCGCTAGGGTGCCGAGTGGTCTATCCGTTGGGGGAAATATCAATCAATAGGAAGTGTATCAATTTGACGGGCCGAGGAACAAGGATTTGTTCCTCGGCTTTTTGGCTTGGAGGGAAGCGTTCCGAGCAGCGGTAAATAAAAAGATAGAGGAGCAAATGATAAATGAGGAATGACAAGGGAGATATGTAGATTTGCAGCCTAGAATATTTTTTATGAAAATCCCGCGTCAAATACTGCAAAAACTCAAGATCGATCGCCTCAATGCTATGCAGGAGGTGGCTTTTGATACTATCAATCGACATGAGGAGGTGATATTGATATCGCCCACAGGGACGGGGAAAACGCTAGCTTTTTTGCTGCCAATAGTTGCGAAGCTGGATCCGAAAGTAGCGGGCTTGCAGGTATTGATTTTGGCGCCTAGTCGAGAATTGGCCATTCAGATTGAGCAGGTGGCGAGAGAAATGGGCAGTGGTTTTAAGGTAAATGCTGCCTATGGAGGTAGAAAAATTGCCAAAGACAAGGTCGAATTGGCACATAGTCCGAGTATTTTGATTGGTACGCCTGGTCGCATTGCGGATCACATCAGGAGAGAAACCTTTAGCTGCGATGCGGTGAAGTATTTGGTGCTGGATGAATTTGACAAATCCTTGGAAATCGGGTTTGAAAAGGAAATGAAGCAGATTGTGCAAGCCCTCCCTCCCAAAGTAAGCAAGGTGCTGACCTCGGCTACATTTGGCGTTGCGGTACCGGGATTTGTGCAATTGAGGGCTCCACAAACGATCAATTTTGAAAAAGAGGGGAAAAGTCAATTGACCCTCAAGCGGATTTTATCGCCTTCCAAAGATAAATTAGAGATACTGGCTGATAGCCTTAGGCATTTGGGGGCTAAATCGGGCATCGTCTTTTGCAATTATAAGGATAGTATCCAACGAGTTAGTGCTTTTTTGGCGCAGGAGGGGCTCCCGCACACATGCTTTTATGGAGGGATGGAGCAAAAAGATCGAGAGCGCTCACTGATTAAGTTTCGTAATGGTACCCATCGCTTATTGCTTGCTACCGATTTGGCGGCTAGGGGGATTGATGTCCAAGCCCTAGATTTTATCATTCATTACCATCTTCCTTCTCGGTCCGAAGAATTTACCCACCGCAATGGTCGGACTGCTCGTATGCACGAGGAAGGCGCTGCTTATGTATTGCAATGGGCGCAAGAGCCTCTGCCTGATTTTGTGGGTGAGCTGCGGATACAGGAGTTAGAAGAAAAACCCACTCCTATGCCTTCCCTTTGGCAAACTCTCTTTGTCTCAGGCGGGCGAAGAGACAAAATTTCTAAGGGAGATATTGCGGGACTTTTTATGAAAAAGGGAGGCCTAAAGGCTGAGAAGCTAGGACTAATCGAGTTGAAAAATGACTGCGCTTTTGTTGCTGTTTCTAGTCCTGATATTGAGCCATTGCTACAAAAAATAATTCAGAAAACATAAAAACGACTAAAATTTTAGCAAGAAATACAATTGCGGCAACAACTAATATTCAATAAACTAAACAACC
>JBCAWW010000929.1:0-2784 GCA_038534415.1 Bacteroidota bacterium
TGCTAGAAGACGATTATTATCATTATGCCCGAAAAGGTGCCAAATACCTCTTTTTCATCCTCCTATTTGGTTCTATCTTCTTTTCCTATATCGAAATCCTCTCCTCTTCCGGTAGCAATGACTGGGGAGGTGGCGTTGGCCATACCATCAATTTCAAGCTATTTAACTATATCGGCCAATTTGGCGTTGGTGTACTCATCCTCTTTGCGGTGATCATCTTTACTGTCATCAATTTCAAAACTGAACTTAAAGCTTCTCAACTCTTAGAATCATTAAGAGCCAAAGCAGCTCAAACCAATAAAAACAGCGGCAGTGGTCGTAGCAAAACGCCTCGCAACCGTCCTCAGAAAACAAAAGCCCCAAATACGACTCCGGTAGTCACCAATGCAGTTTCGGTCAAAGAAAGCCTTTCAAAGGTGCTTGGCATCAAAGAAGAGACCAACGGAGCAAGCACCGCTGCTATTGTCAATAGTCCAGTAGAAATCAGTAATGCTCCCGTTGCGCAGAGCCGCAATCTCCCGCCAAAAACTACTGCCACTAGAGGCGAAGAAGTCAAATTTGAGCTTATGGAACCTAAAATAGAAGAAGTCAAAGACAAGAGTCAGCTCGAATTGACTATCGTGCCCTCCAAAGATGAACCCGTTATTGAATTCGAACCCAAAAAACTAGAACAAATTGGGGAGGACAATATCGGTCGTGTAGTTGGTGAGGGAGACAAAGTAGAGAAAATCGTTCCTGAGAAGGATCAAGAAATAGATAATATCGAAGGCCTCGACTGGGAAGAATTTGATCCCACGCTCGAGCTCTCTAGCTACGAACGTCCACCTTTTGAACTCCTAGAGGATCACGGAGGTGGTGGTAATAGAGAGGTAAACCGCAATGAGCTAGAGACCAATAAAAACAAAATCGTTAAGACGCTGAGCGATTATGGCATCAGCATCGATAAAATCAAGGCGACCATTGGGCCGACCGTAACCCTTTACGAAATCGTCCCTGCTGCCGGTGTACGTATCTCCAAGATTCGAAACCTTGAAGATGATATCGCCCTCAACCTAGCCGCATTAGGGATTCGTATCATTGCGCCTATGCCAGGGAAAGGGACCATCGGTATTGAGGTACCAAATTCTAGCCCAGAGATCGTTTCTCTCCGTGGCGTTTTGACCACCGAAAAGTTTTTGACAACCAAAGCCGAGCTGCCAATCGCAATCGGCCGGACGATCTCAAACGAAGTCTTTATCGGCGACCTCAATAAAATGCCTCACCTTTTGATCGCAGGGGCAACTGGACAGGGTAAGTCAGTTGGCTTGAATACGGTTATCGCTTCCTTGCTTTATAAAAAGCATCCAGCAGAGATCAAGTTCGTGATGATTGACCCCAAAAAGGTAGAATTAAGCCTTTTCTCAGTCATCCAAAATCACTTCCTAGCTACCCTACCCGAACAAGAAGAACCCATCATTACAGACGTACGCCAAGCAGTAACGGTATTGAAAAGCCTCTGTATTGAGATGGATAGACGCTACGATCTCCTCAAAAAAGCGAGAGTTCGTAACCTCAAAGAGTACAATAAAAAGTTTCAAGCGCGTAAACTCAACCCTCGTAAAGGGCATGAATTTATGCCTTATATCGTCCTCATCATTGATGAATTAGCAGATATGATGATGGTGGCTGGTAAGGAAGTTGAAATGCCGATTGCCCGTTTGGCCCAGCTGGCGCGTGCAGTGGGAATCCACCTCGTGATTGCGACCCAACGACCTTCGGTCAACGTCATTACAGGTATCATCAAAGCCAACTTCCCAGCGCGAATGTCTTACCGAGTTATCTCCAAAGTTGACTCCCGTACCATCCTCGATGCCAATGGTGCAGACCAATTGATCGGACGAGGCGATGTGCTACTTTCGACAGGCAGTGACCTAATTCGGATACAGAACGCATTTATCGACACACCTGAAATTGAACGCATTGTTGACCATATAGCGAAGCAGAGGGGCTATCCGGAGCCATATTTCCTTCCAGAGACTCCCGATGAAGATAGCAAAGGTCGAGATGAGGATGAACCCTTCGAAAAAGACCAGATGTTCGAAGAAGCAGCACGGATGATAGTTCGTTACCAGATGGGATCCGCTTCTTTACTGCAAAGAAAACTCAAATTAGGCTACAATAGAGCGGGTAGAATCATCGATCAGCTTGAAAGAGTGGGGATTGTGGGTCCACACTCCGGCAGTAAGGCCCGCGATGTGCTCGTGACCGACGAAGCTGAGTTGGAACGGTATTTGAACGATCTGGCCTAAAATCCGACGCATGATTAAATCGTTCATTCAATTTCCTACTCTACTCGCGTTAACCTTACTACTTTTCACAGCCGCTACTACCCCTGACAAGGCTTCAGAAATTTTAGAATCTTCTCGTACTTCATTGGAAGCGCTCGAGGACTTATCCGCTGGTTTTCAATATGGCATCAGCCATCCAGGCACCCGCTCCGTCATCCGTAAAGGTACGGTCAAATATATGCCTGAAGACCGCTTTGTCCTTAGCTTTGAAAATGAAGCAATCTATTGTGATGGCCAAACCATCTGGATCAATGAATTTGACGGTCCCGTCGTGATTCGTGACTTTGAACCAGAAGAAGGCGTCAACATAAAGAAGATGTTTGAAGTATATAAAGCAAAAGCAGAGCCCCGGTATGAAGGTCTGGAAAATGTGCACGGAGTTAAGTGCCACAAAATCTATCTAAGCCTCAAAGATCCTAATCTGGATTACAATCAAGCTTATCTTTGGATCAATACT
>JBCAWW010000930.1:0-2780 GCA_038534415.1 Bacteroidota bacterium
AGGTAAGTGATCGCTTTCAGAAGCGTGAATTTGTTATAGAGTATGTGGAGAACCCAATGTACCCTCAATACATTGCTTTTCAGTTGATACAAGACAAAGTGACTTTATTAGATGCTTATGAGGTAGGTGCGATGCTCGACGTATCCTTTAATCTTAAGGGTCGTTCTTGGACCAGCCCTCAAGGTGAGACGCGCTACTTCAATAGCCTCGATGCTTGGAGATTGACTCCTGTACAAGCTGGCGCTCCTGCTGGAAGTGCTCCTGCCGATATGCCTCCTCCCCCTCCTCCGCCAGAAGCGATGGACGTGACTAGCATGGGAGATGATGATGATTTGCCCTTCTAGAGGCTATTTGCTGATTTTGTCCAGAAAACCGCTTCTCGGAACGCTTCGTTTTACCCCAAAAACTTAGGGATGTAAGATTAGCTAGGCTGAGAGTAAAGTTTTTAAAGGATTATCTGCGCTCAACGCAAAAATAGGCGCAAAATCGTTGCAAAGCCTTACATTGAGACTGATGGATTCCCTAGCTCTTTCATACTCAAAGCAATTTTTGGTACGAATTGTGCAATTTTCTTACATCCTTAGGCACATTTCAGATGTAGGCTTATTGGGTGAATTGTTTGAGAATTGAGGGGAATTTTCAAAATTGAGCTATGCAACAAACCAAACCAAAAAAAGAAATGACTGATATGGCTACTTATAAGAGCGTAATGTTGGTTGATGACAACGAGATTGACAACATCATCAATGAGAAAATCATTGAGGCCAACAGCTTTGCGGACCAAATTTTAGTCTTCCAAACCGGACAAGAGGCCTTAGAGTATCTTGAGGCCAATCAGGAAGATGCAGGCAGCCTGCCTGAAATTGTCTTCTTGGATATCAACATGCCAATTATGGATGGTTTCCAATTTCTCGAGGACTTCGAGAAATTCTCTGAGACGGTACTAGAAAAGTGCAAGATCATTATGCTCTCTAGTTCCATCAGCCCTAAAGATATCGATCGAGCTGCGAGTAGCAAGTACGTCAAGAAGTATCTTAACAAGCCGCTCAATGCTCGCTATTTAGAAGCAATCACAGTCTAAATTCTAAGTAGCCAAAAACATAAAAAACGTCTTACTGCGAAGTAAGACGTTTTTTTATATCCTAGATCAATAAGACTATTCCAGTCCTTGTTTTAATTTTTCGGCATTGTCAGCCATTCGTAGCTCCTCTACAATCTGGTGAAGGTCTCCATCCATAATCGAAGATAGATTGTAGAGTGTCAGTCCAATGCGGTGGTCCGTCACACGTCCTTGTGGATAGTTGTAAGTACGAATCTTTTCACTTCGGTCTCCACTTCCTACCATCGAACGACGCAAGGCGTCAGACTCTGCTTTGCGCTTGTCCATTTCGAGCTTGTAGATACGTGCTCTCAAGATCTGATATGCTTTTTCAAGATTCTTGAGCTGGGACTTTTGATCCTGCATCGAAACTCGAATGCCAGTAGGCACGTGGTGCAGTTTCACCGCCGAATAGGTGGTGTTTACAGACTGTCCACCTGGACCTGAGGCGTTGGTGATTTCTTTTTCAACGTCATTTTCATTGATCTCTACATCAAACTCCTCTGCTTCCGGCATAATCGCTACCGTAGCGGCTGAAGTATGGATGCGACCTTGAGACTCCGTCTTAGGCACTCGTTGCACGCGGTGTGTGCCCGCTTCAAACTTGAGCGTGCCGTAGGCGTCTTCACCAGAGATAGTGGCTACAGCTTCACGATAGCCCCCTTGTGAGCCTTCGTGGATGCTCGTAATCTCAAACCTAAGGCCTTTGTTTTCACAAAAGCGCTGATACATCCGAAATAAATCACCCGTAAAGATTGCCGCTTCGTCTCCACCAGCCCCAGAGCTAATCTCCAAAACGACATTTTTCGAATCTTCTGGATCTTTCGGGATCAATAAGATTTTTAATTCGTCTTCTAAAGTGGTTTGCCGCTCTTGGAGGATAGGTAGCTCCTCTTTGGCAAGGGCTCTCATCTCTTCGTCAGACTCGTTGAGCATTTCTTTGGCCTCTTGCAAATTGCTGAGGACAAGACGATACTCAGCTGTTTTTTTGACGATCTCGTCCAGCTGTTTATATTCTATATTCAGTTCCTTATACAGCTTACGATTGCTGATGATTTGAGGATCAATGATCTTTTGTTGTACCTCCTCAAAACGTAGTTCTATTTGTCCAAGTTTGTCTAGCATATCCGACTTCGTCACTTATCATTGAAGCGGTACAAATGTACCGTATTTTCCTTTAACAAGTAAAGGTTTTCCCTATCTAGGGCAAGGCTATTGATCCTGGGTACTGAAATTTCCCCAGATTGGCCCGATGAGAGTTGATGCCAATAGAGTTTGTCTGCTCCCCAGCAAAAGAGTAAATCTCCACTGACCACGAAATCCTCCCATTGAAAGCTGCATTCAGGCTTTAGCGTAAATCTAAAACGTCCATAAAGATCAAAAACCTTGATTCTTTGGTGTTTGGTCTCACTGACAAAGACTTGGCTTTGCTCATTTACTTGCACCTTATCTGGATCGTAGAGAGAGCAATCTCCTTTTTGTGGATAGCGAGCAGGGCATACTTTATAAGTATTTCGCGCTGTCTGATTATGATTCTCTAATCACAATTGGCGGCAAGGGTAACCGCTCCGAAGGCTTTCTTAATCCCTCTCATCTATCTGTGCAAAATCGTCAGACGCTTTATCTCTTGGATGATGCATCTCAGCGGATTATTCTATTATCACCAAATTTCCGCTTGCTT
>JBCAWW010000931.1:0-2767 GCA_038534415.1 Bacteroidota bacterium
ATTGACATTTTTGGCGAGTCAATTTGGCTTGATCGCCAAAGCACTTTGGGGATCAGGATTAGTCCTATTGAGTTAATCGTTCCGCGAAGCGGCAAAAAAAGCAAAAGCGCCCAATAGTACTAAAATCAGCCAATTGAGGTTCATGCCCCAAAGTGCTTTGGCGATCAAGCCAAATTGACTCGCCAAAAATGTCAATAAAGCTAAGCCAGTGGCGATAATCATCCATTTGGCAGGCGGACGATTGGTGAGAACTGCGACTAAAATCATCGGACCCAATAATGCTGTACCGGAAAAGCCAGACAAAGCCAATAATGCCAGTTCGTCACTCGCTATCTGCGAAAAGATCAATGAACAAATCGCAAATCCTACTATGGCAAGCCGAGTGAGGGTCATTCGAGAGCGCCCTGATTCAAACAGCCCCCGAAACTCTGTGCCCATAGCAAATAGCTGAGAATCACTGGTAGATATAGCCGCAGCCAGCAAACCGATAACTGCTAGCGCAGCCACCCACGGCAGTTGATCAAAAAGCAGTACTTGCGAGAGAAAATCCGCAGTGCTTAAGTCCGCATAGTTGATCGCCCCATAAAAGCCAATAAAAAGCGTAGGCAGTATCACCAAGACCGCAAACACCCCAATGCCAATAGCCATCCGATGGGTTTCTTTGATGCTTTTCATGATCACCAAACGAGTGGTGATATGCGGCTGGGTAACTGGCACAAAGGCTATGGCCAACATACTGGCAAACAAAAACTGCGGCCCCAGTAATCCCTTTGGTCCGGGTGAAGAAAGCAGGGCTACATTTTCGCGTTCAACTTGTTGAAACATAGAAGCCATACCTCCCATCTTGTCCAAGCAAACCCAAGCGATGATCCAAACTACCCCCAGCAGTAGTATGGCTTGAATTACATCGGCAAAAATAATGGCTTTAAGACCGCCTGTTTCACTATAAAGTAGCATTAGACCCACGATGGCCAAGCCCCACGCCCAACTAGGCATGAAGTCAGGAAATACGGCGGTCAAGAAGATGGTAATCCCTTTGATTTGGATCGAAACATAAGGAATCAGGAAAATAAAGATCCCCGCAAAGTACATTCTGCCGGCCCAAGGCGTTTCATAACAGGCATTGAGCAAAGGTCCGACTCCGCTAAACCCTTTGAGGGCCACTTTACGACGCAGCTGAAAGGCAAAGCCGACAATCACAAAAATCATCACCCCATCTGCGACAGCCAGAAATATCCAAGAGGCCACCCCATGCTGCCGAAAAAAGTCGGGCATCCCTTGTAAGGTGAAAGTACTAAAGAGAGAGGCAGCCGTGGTCAGCAGCCCTACCATCAGGCCCAGTTTGGCATTGCCCAATAGGAATTCCATTTCACTTTGGTCCTCCTTGCGCGAGCGCCAAGCCAATGTCCCTAATACGATGAGATAAATCGGTCCTAGGACCATTAGCCATTCTATCATGACTGTTTTTCTTTATTTTCATGGACTGGATGTATCCAGCTGCCCAGTATCGTCAATAGGATGAGCAAGGCCATGGCCAAAAAACCAAACCACAAATGAAAGGGTAAGCCAAGCAGTTTGGGACTTAATTGATTGGGGCTCAAGGTCCATGGATTGTAGATAATCGCAATCAGGGCGAGGACCGCCATACAGCAGAGTAGCCAAAGTCTTTTTCGGTTCATATTTTGTAGCAGTAGTATCTATTTAGAACTAAACCAAAAGCACAGAGAAACCCAAAGGTATCGTTCCCAGCAGGGGCCTCTCTAATCAAAAAATATGGAACTAATTGGATTAATCCCAGCAGGTGGCTCGGCCAAACGTATGGGTAAGCTTGCCTGTAGCAAAGAAATTTTTCCCGTAGGCTTTGACGAAGCGGGCTATCCTAAGGCGATCTCTCAACACTTGCTCGAAAAGTACAAAGCCGCGGCTTGTCAAAAAGTCTACTTCGTGCTTCGCGAAGGCAAATGGGACATTCCGACTTATTATGGCGATGGGCAAGATTTGGGGATGGATTTTGGCTACTTGATGCTCCGGCATCTACATGGAGTGCCTTATACGGTGGACCAAGCCTATCCCTTTGTCAAGGATGCAGTGGTGATGTTAGGATTTCCGGATATGCTATATGAGCCCGCCGACGTTTTTGCCCAATTGGTAGCCTATCATCAGCAGTCGGGAGCGGATCTCGTATTGGGACTTTATCAGGTTGAAAACGAGTACGAAGCCAGCAAAAGTGATATGGTGGCTTGGGAAGAATCGACAGGCAATATCATCGATATCCAAATCAAACCTCCTCAGACCGATAGACGCTACGCCTGGACCAATATGGTATGGGGCCCGGCTTTTACCGCATTTTTGCATGATTTTATCGCCGCAGATTTGCAAAAGAGAGAAGAGGATACGAATATGCCGGAAATACATTTTTCGGAAATTTTACTAGCTGCCATTGAGGCGGGCTTATCCTTAAAGGTCAAAACATTTGGAGATCAGAAATTTCTAGATGTGGGGACACTTAGGAGTATGAAAAAAGCCTGGAAGCGGATGCTTTAAGAGGCGATGCCGCTCATGGGGGGAAAATAGCCGTTGGGCAGGGATGTTAGTAAACTGGATGCATATAGATTGAGAGAGACTCATAATTGCCTTATTTTTACCCACAACAGATAAATTAATCCTGTAAAGGTCCAATATGAAAGTTTTACTTCTTGCTGGTGGTTTTGGCACCAGACTAGCCAATCTCTGCCATGGGTTTGGGGATGACATTTGTGAGCTCGGC
>JBCAWW010000932.1:0-2767 GCA_038534415.1 Bacteroidota bacterium
TCCTAAGTAACATATGTTGGCCTTCTCCCTCAATCTCTCCCTCTCTCCAAATCATCTGCGCCAACCAAAGATTGCCCTGAGCATCTATTTGGAGGTCATGCGCATGAAAATCACGCAGCACTAGGCTACAATCTCCATTGGGGCTCAACTTCCATAAGCTCCCATCATGATGTAGCACGTCCACAAAATAGAGATCACCGTTTGGCGCCGCCACAATGCCCCATGAGGGGTGGGCAAGACCGATTACAGGGAGGAGAAATACGAGCTTGATGAGCAGCTTTTTCATATTGATTAGGTTTGGAGATTTTTTTTATCGGGTTTTTGCTTCGCAGAACGCTTCTCTCAATCTTTCTAAGGCAAAAGCTTTTATCCACCCCTATACTCCTCCTTAGAAAGCAGGGAAAATCGGATGCTCTTTGAGGGGGAAGCGTTCTGCGAAGCTGAAAATAATTCAAGACTTAACATAAATCCTTACATACCCAATTAATTGATTACGAGGGCCTTGCCAAATATCAGCGGCAAAGTGTTGTTCTCCCCTTTTGACGAGTGTGCGCCTGCCGTACCAATTGAGATAAGGCTGGAAAAGGATATTATAATAAGGCTGTGAAAGACTCTCTAGCATCAAATGAATATGTGGATTGGCGGTAGGAGAATTGGGGTAGGTGCCGGGCAAGATCGACTCGATCAAGTAGCGGCCTTTAGGATCGGTTTGGATGCTGCCTTTGAGTCGAGCCGAGGCCCAATCTCCGGCAATGCTTAGGTCATAAACCCCTGCATCACTGGTTTGGGTCATAAAAACTGCTGTCTCAGGCAAAGGACAATCGCAATCTCTCCCCCAAATCTCGACCATCAGGAGCAAAGGCCTGCCAGGCTCATCAGCTGTGATCGGTTTGAAACGGTGCTGAGGGGAGAGTTGTTGGTATTGAGTCAGCACATTTTGCATGCTGTCAGGGAAGGGAGATAAGCGTTGCGCGAGTAGCGGTAAACTCAGACCTAATAAGCAAATAAGGAATAGACTAGTTTTCATCTGGATAAGCTTTGAGGGTGAGAAAATAATCGACTAGCTCTGCTCTTTGAGCGGGACTAAGCCGGGCCTCTGGATGAAGCCATAAATAGCTCGCCATCGGCATCGAATGATTTTTGATGAGCTTTGCGCAAGCCTCCCCCACCTCGTCGATATCCTCCGCTGAGATTTCTTGCCATTGAGAGAAGTTGAGTTCTGAGCGGCCGTGCCGAACGTGTCCCTCGATAAAATCACTTAGCGGATTGAGCTGAGCGTAGCAAGGCCAAATAGTCTGATGGGAATGGCAATCATAGCAAGCTGCTCGCAACAGTTGGGCTGTGCTATTGGGGGCTGGGTGGCGGTACAATAAATCGTGCTTGGATACAACTGGCGGATTGCTCAATTCGGGCCTTGGAATCTGCCAAAGCAAAGCCACAAAAAGGACTAGCGAAATAATCAAATAGCTTCGTTTCATCATCAATGTTTGAGCCTCAAAGTGAGGGTTTATCTCCCTATATCCCGACATAATCGACCAAGCCTTGGGATTTGTAGACAGACCTCATAAAGTGCATTGAGCGACGAAAAAGCTACCTTGGTCGACAAAATTCTTTAATCAAGCTTGGGATCATTAAGTTGTGCGTATGTCTAATAAAAAACGTGCCTGGTGGGCGCATGCGGCATTGTGGGCGCTATATGTATTTGCTGAATATCTGGCCAATATGATGCATTATCGACCCTGGCAACGCGATCAATTACTGAGGGATATCGTGATCTATTTGCCGATGATAATGGCGAGCTCTTATGTGATTTCCTTCTGGCTGGTGCCGCGATTTTTACAGACAGCTAAACTATTGCAGTTTTGGTTGGGAGTACTGGTCGTGGCAGTGATTTTGTATCTGGGACGGATTTATTGGATTGCCTTGGTGGGCTATATGGAGGATGGGAGCTGGGCGATTTTTCCTGCTCCCAAAGTGCTCAAAAATGTTATCAGAGATTATGCTGTGGTGGGTTTTGCAGTTTGTTTACAGATCATAGCCGATTGGAGGCGGCAGGCTCTACTCAATCGTCAGTTGCAAGATTCTCAAGCTAGTTTGGCCCTCAAGGTCCTCAAAGCGCAGCTACATCCGCACTTTTTGTTCAATACCCTCAATAATCTGTATGGCCTGAGTTTGCGCCAATCTCAAGCTGCTCCTGACGGGATTTTGAAGCTTTCGGCCCTATTGGACTATCTGCTCTATGCCGCTGAAAAAGATTATGTTTCGCTGCAACAAGAAGTCGAATTACTGGACAATTATATCAGTCTCGAAAAGCTACGCTATGGCGATGAACTAAGCGTGGATTGGCAAATAAGCCCTGACTTAAGTGCTTTGCGGATCGCGCCTTTGATGATATTGCCCTTAGCCGAAAATGCCTTTAAACACGGCCAGAAAGCCAAGGATGGGCGTCTACATTTGGCGGTAGAGTTGGGGATAGAGGGGAGACGACTGAAGTTTCGCTTTGCCAATAGTTTGAATAAAGATCTGCTCCCAATAGCAAGCCGGGGGGGAATTGGACTTCAAAACCTACAGGACAGATTACAATTGCTGTATCCAGCTCAGCATCGCTTCGCAATTGAAGCAAAGGAGGATTGGTTTGAAGTACAGCTGGAGATTTCCTTAAATTGAATCTATGCGTCCCTATTCCTGCTTGATATTGGATGATGAACCCATCGCGAGGGAGATTTTGGAGCACTATGTGAGCCAGATTCCAGAATTGGTTTTAAAG
>JBCAWW010000933.1:0-2765 GCA_038534415.1 Bacteroidota bacterium
CGAAGAAATTTGGCCTGACTATCCTTCAAAAGAGGACTTTCTCTTCAATGAAGACGAATATTAAGGACGCTTCTTTGAAGATTGAGGTAACACAACTTTCAACACGTTATCAAAACCGAAATGTTCTCCGGAACGTTTCGGTTTCTTTTTTACCCGGTCTACATTATCTGATTGGGGCCAATGGGAGCGGCAAAACTACCCTATTGCACATATTGTCTGGTTTGCAGCCTTATACCGGCAATGTGATGATTGGCGAGCTAGAATTAAAGGCGCTTAACCATAAACAACTCGCACAAAAGCTCGCCTTAGTACCTCAGAAGTTGCAATTGCCCTTTCGGGTCAAAGTCAAAGATTACATTTTGATGGGGCGTTTTCCCTACCTCAATTGGTTGGGCGAGTATAAAGCCACTGATCATGACAAGGCAGGCCAAGTGATGTCAGATTTGGGGTTGACCGGCTTCGCCGAACGCGATATCCAACAACTTTCAGGGGGAGAACTCCAAAAGGTCTTGTTGGCCAGAGGCCTGTGTCAGGATACTCCCGTACTGATCCTAGACGAACCTGCCCAGTCTCTCGACCCCTGGCAGCAGACCTGGCTGTATGAGCAACTCGACAGCCTCAGTCAAAATCGCACCATCATTTGTGCCACTCACGATCCAGAAGCCCTGCAAAACAAACGAGCACAGGTCAGTGCCATCCGCAAAGGCGAACTGCTCTTTCAAAGTCGAGGCCCTATCAATAAGGACGACTTACTCGAAGTATATAAGCCCTAGGGAACGCTTGATTGTATCGAACTATTTATTTTGTTGTAAGCGGTATTTTATTAGCCAATCTTGCTGATCCAGAGATAAGCGTTCGCCGAGGCGTAACTCCCAAAGATCGGCCGCAGCAAGTCCTAGCTCCACTTCCGGATAGAAGTGATCCCGAGCGAAATGCACGTATTTCAAGACCTTTAGGGCATCAAACCATTGGAAAAAGCGCTTAGGGAAGGACGCTAAATCGCGAACGTTGGCCCTTAATTCGGGGAGTTTGTGGGTAAAGTTTTCTGCTTCGCAGAACGCTTCTACGCTAGCCGCTAAGTGCTGAGGCGGATTGGTATAAATTTGAGCGATTTGATCAAAGAGGGTTTTGAGATCCGAAAAAGTCCTGGGGTCGTAGGTGGGATAGAAACTTTGATCGCCTGCTAAATATTTACTGATTGCTCTTCCTGTCCCAAAAGGCACGCGATCACTCGGTCGTGGAGAAGGATAAACGCGGGTGGAGTTTAGTTCTTGAAATCTGCCTTCAGGTATAAATTTGTGGAGGAAATAAAAATCCTCTCCCGCTTTGCGGCGGTTCATACCCCCTCTTTTTTGATAAGCAGAGGAGCGCACCACCATAGCAGAACCAATGGTATGAAAGGCATAAGGAAAGCCAGCGTAGCGCAATCCTTCAATATAATAGCGCAAAAAAAGTTCGTATTGAACGATGCCTCGATACACCTCCTCTGGGTAGTCTTCCCCCTGCAGTGGATGCTCAAAGTCCAAGCCAAGGGCCTCTAGCTTAGCGTTCGCATGAAATGCTGCTTCTACCTCAACTAAGTAATTGTCTGCCAGCGTAGTATCTCCATCAGTACAGACGATGATGCCGTCTCTCTCTATTTGCTCAAAGCGATCTACGGCCTCATCCATCCCGATTTTACGGGCTAGGCCTACGCCTGCATGTTTATGCGGGAGTTGGTCAAAGTGGAGGCAAAAATAGCTGTGTTGCCTCTTTTCGGCCTTTGCCCAACGCTCAATTTCTTGAATTTGTTGAAGGTGATGCTGTCTAATACTTTCCTCCGCTTTGATTGAGGAGTTAAAAACAAGGATGATCTCTACCGCACCTTTGGGTGCTTGGCATTGCTCTAATGAAAGTAGGGTAGGGAGGAGTTGAGGTTCGCGATGCGTAGGAATAACGACAATGGTACTCAGATCCGATTTTGGGGGTACATTTAGCTGTCTAGGAGCGAAACGATGCTTTTGGAGGTAGGTTCTTTGGGTATCTATGGGCATTTTATCCACATACTGGGTTTATCCACAATTTGAATGTGGATAAGTCGGTAAAACTGGTGGAAAAGTAAGTAAAATCCATTTATAATGTCTTTAAAAGGTTTGTTTATTTCTAAGGCTGAACTTAACTTGCGCCCGATTTTTAGAAAGATATTAATCTAATACTTGACCCTCAGTCAAAATATGTCCGATTCTACAATGAATATAGGAAAAGTGGCCCAGGTTATCGGGCCGGTAATTGACGTGGACTTTAGCGCTGAAGACGCTAAGCTTCCTCGGATCCTTAACGCTCTCGAAATTGAACGCGCAGGCCAAGGACCTTTGGTACTAGAAGTTCAGCAGCACCTTGGTGAAAGTCGTGTACGAGCCATCTCTATGGACTCTACCGATGGTATCGAGCGTGGCATGCCTGTAAAAGACATGGGTGCTACCATTTCTGTACCTACAGGCCCATCTATCATGGGACGTCTATTCAACGTTACAGGTACTGCGATTGATGGACTTAAAGCTCCTGAGTCTGAAGTTCGTTATTCTATCCACGGTTCTGCTCCTAAGTTTGAAGACTTAAAGGTAGAAGCTGAGGTATTGTATACGGTTTTACCTACACCAGCACCACCAAAAAGACCAATCTTACCCCCTTTGAGATAAGGAGCAAGCAAGTCAATTACTTTGATACCCGTATACAATACCTCAGCTTCTACCTTTAAGTCTTCAAACTTAGGAGCAGAACCGTGG
>JBCAWW010000934.1:0-2762 GCA_038534415.1 Bacteroidota bacterium
AAGCAAACCCACTTTACGCCATTCAAAAAATCGTACAAGCCAGCCGTAAAGAGCTGGACTTAGAACTTCAATTTGTCGATGGATATAGTGCTCAGGACTTACCCAAAGATCTTAGTGGGCACGTTTTTATCAATTCGGCTGTAGGTAGCGTCAATTCTGAAGGCCTTCCCTACAAAAAATACCGCACCCCCGAAGACGAAGCCAATGACAAGATGTTTCAAGAGTATGGTTCTCCTATGCTCAATGGAGACTCTATGATCCTAAGATTAGACTTCGACCAAACGGAGGCTGGCAAGGTTAAGTACAAAAGTCGCATCCTTAAGCAGCCATGCTACTATGCAGATGAGGCCAGCAAAATTGGAGGGCCTGCTTTGCTCAACAAAGCCTATCGAAAGTTTGGTTTCAAGAATATGGGCTTTGGCCGGGTTTCTTTCAAAGTAGGTTCTCGCAACCAAACTAATACCGCCATCATCCCCATCAAATATCCGGGCGAGGACAATACCCGCCTACTGGCTACCATCGATGCGGGTCGGCCATGGGAGTTTGATCCAGTAAGTTTAAAACTAAGAACGGGTATCGGAAATTTGGTCGATTGGGAATCAACCATGCCACTCTTTGCCAAACGCCCCTTCCCTACCCTCTTTGCCTCTGCTCATCCTGTATTTGACGCTCAGACCCGAGAGTTTTTTTCGGTCAACTTTGTCAAATCCTCTAAACAGATGTATAGCTCCATACATCTTCACAACAAAGCAGCTCAATACCCTGCTTACACCATGAGTGCGATCAAGGAGCTAAAACCAAAGTTTGATGCTGCTAAAGGACATGAAGCCAAAAAGAAAGTGATCGATGAGTTTGAACAAGACTTCCATAAGATCATCCGTAAAAAGATGAACCTATGGGAAATCCTGATTGCTTTTCTTCAATATTTATGGCTCCAACTCAAAGCTTGGCTACGTAAAGAGTTTACCAATGAAGCAGAGTTTCATCTCCTGAGTTGGGATGGTCTAAGCGGCAATTTGAAAAAATGGAACGTAGTCGGAGAAGATCAAAAACCTTTGCCTATCAGCCAGATTGTGCATCAGATGAGCGTCACTGAGGATTATATCATCTTCATGAACTCGGCCTTCAAGTTTTCCATGGATCAAGGCTTCAGTTTTCCGATTGAATCCAATCATAAAATGTGGCTGGAACTGGATCAATGGATCAGATGGCATACCACCGTGCAGCAAATTCCTTATACCGACTGCTATATCATCAAGCGCTCCGATCTCCAAAACTCAGATACGGTAGTGGTCAAAACGGTTACCCTAGAAAACGCCTGTCTGCACTACAATGCCGATTATGCCAATCCCAACGGTAAGATTACTCTCTACACTGCCGACAACAATGCCAATTGTGCGGCCGAATGGGTTCGTCCTTATGACACCCTCGCCCCCGCAGATCCCGAAACGCAGCCTCCTGTACCCTTAGATGAAAATTGGCTCAGCTTTTTCGCCATCGGCAATATGGACCTCTCTAAAGTAGGCAAGTATGTGATCGACGCCGAAAGTGGCAATATTGATCAATCTATTCATACCCACGAACTCGGCAATGTAGATCAACCAGAGGCCGTAGGCCCTCATACTTGGGGCGTGGCGCTGCATACTTATCGAGACATTATATCGGGGGACAAGCCTGCGGCGAACGTTAAGAATATCTACTGGCAAAATATGGGTCTATTTCCAGAGACATTGACCAGTTTTATCTATGAGCTTTACAAAGATTACGGGCACAAACGCCTCGTCAAGCCTCAGGATGTAGCCAAATACACCCAGCGCAAAATTCCTTCTGTCATCATCCGCACCCAAACCGATGACATGAGTATTCAGGATACCTACCAATTTCCGAGTACAGATTATCAAATGCGTTCTCTGCAGTTTGTCAATCGAAAACGAGACAGCATGCCTCCGGGATTAGACCTCTCTACCGATGGCTATTTGGTCATCACGATGTTGATCAAGACTGAAACCCATGATCCTAATTCTTGGGTACCACAAATTTGGATTTTGGATGCTGCAGATTTGAGCAAGGGGCCGATTTGTAAGCTTTGGCATCCAGAGCTTGATTATTGTTTTCCTTTGCATTCGACCTGGCTACCAGAGATTGTTTCTCCGACGACTGGCTATAAGATCAATGTAAAGGAGGACTACGATGCCATGATAGAAAAGACGATGAAGCGCAGACCTCGCAAAAGACGTCGTTTGAAAGCCTTTTTTGAAGAGTTTGTCTATCCCAATTTTTCTTAAGGCAAGATAGATGCCCGCAGCTTGAGGCTTTCTTAGTCGCTTTGGGCTTAACACTTTTTAGGTTTACTGCTTCGCAGAACGCTTCGTCTCAGCGTTCTGCGAAGCAGTAAAACCATCCCTATCCCACAAGCCCAATGGGTAACAACTCCAATCTGCTAAGCTTCCCCCTCAGCTTGATCCATCGCCTACCAAAATGAAATAAATAATTTAGGCCCTTAGCTTGACAAAAGGTCGTGCTCAGGCCTATCTTTGGTTTAGCCAATTTGCACAACCTTTTTAAACACATGGAATTTAGTCTTTATCCGCCGAGTCCGGTAGACAATACCGATTCGCTCACTAAGCCAAAATCGGCTTATTTACAGCAAGTAATTCTCAACTTAGCAGCGGTAGCGCTGTTTATGCTCTTGTATTTCGCCATGATAGTAGGCGCTGCCTACTTGGTCTATCGGGAATATTATGGCCCAATAGACCAAGTAG
>JBCAWW010000935.1:0-2762 GCA_038534415.1 Bacteroidota bacterium
GCTTCAGGCGTAAAATTAAAATCGCCACTCAATAAAACGGGAAGATTTTCTGGATTTAAAGCCTTGCTCTGGGCCACCAATAAGCGCGCACTTTCTTGCCTAGCCTTGACGCCTCGGTGATCAAAATGCGTATTGAGGTAGAGAAAGCGTTCGCCGGAGGCTTTGTCCTGAAAAATCCCCCAAGTCGCAATGCGATTAAGCGCCGCATCCCAACCTTTGGAAGGCTGCTCCGGAGTCTCCGAAAGCCAAAAAGTCCCTCCTTCTTCTAAAATCAGCCGTGTCCTCCGATAAAAAATCGCACTATACTCCCCCCATTTTCCGGTATCTCGCGCAATGCCATGAGCTCCATACTCGGGGAGCATACTTTTGAGATCTTCCATCTGATCTGGCAAGGCTTCTTGCACTCCTAATAGGTCCGCTTGATGATAATCGAACATACTTTTGACAATATCGGTGCGCTTAGGCCAAGCATTTTCCCCATCGCTTTCGACATTTAGCCTGATATTAAAGGACATGATTTTTAGCGAATTTTGCGCAAATAGACTATTGGTCAGAAGCATCGCAAGGCATAAAGAGAGAGATAGATTTCGGGCCATATCAAGACTGTTTTTGTGAGCCTCAATATTGATCAAAAAGATGCTTTTCGCAATTAGTTCAGATTTCCCTTTTGTAAATTTTGCCTATGCGGTATATGAAATCTCGAATTCCTTTTATCTCCCTCTGCCTCCTCATCTTAGGGATTACGGCTTGTCGCCGAACGCTAGAGTCCCCGCCCAATAGCGAGAAAGGGGCTTCTATCATGTATATCGCCAATGAGGGCGTTTTGCTGCAAACAGCAGAAAGTGGGATTTTGATAGATGCCATCCACCAGCCCTATCGCAAACAGTATGCCTCCACTCCAGATAGTATTTTTGAGCTCATGCTAGCTAAGCAAGGGCCATTTGAACAAACAAAGTTAGTCTTACTCAGCCACGTCCATCGCGATCATCATTCTAGTTCTCAACTCATCAAATTATTGACTCAAAGACCTAGCTTACAGCTAATTGCGCCTCAGCAGGCCGTAGATAGCGTCTTAGCGTTCCGCGAAGCGGAACGCCTCTCACCCCAACTCCAAGGCCTCGTAAATCAAACGCCCGAAATAATATGGCATCAAGCAGGCCTTAGCATCACGAGTATCCCTATCCCCCATACTTACCCACAGCTCAATAGTTGGGTTCAACACTATGCCTATTTAATCAAAAGCGACCAACATAGCTACCTACATCTTGGCGATTCATATGCGGTCAAAAAGCATCTAGAGCAGCTTGAAATGAGCCTTCCAGACACCATTGATGTGGCCATGGTCCCTTTTTGGTTTTTGTATGATAGCGCCTGGAGATGGTTAAAAGAAGTGAAACACATCAAGCATATTGTCGCCATACATGTACCCATACCTGATGCAAAAAAGCTCGAAGAGGAAATGGAAGCACTAGACCCAAGAATTAGGGTTTTGCATCATTTAGGAGAGACGAAATATATCGACTAAATAAATATTTCAAATCTTGGTATATCTGGCAAATTTTACGATATTGGAGCCAAATAAACCCGAATGGCCAAGTCGGAAATCCCCAAAGGATTAGATACTGTAAAACCCCTACACAAAATGAGCGCTTTGCCGCTCAAATTGCTCAATAGTATCAATATTGGTCCTTTAGGAGGTGATAATGCTATCTCGGTTATCATCGAAACAGTACTGGCCAAAAAACGTGGAGAAGAGCCAGAATATGACTTATCCAAAACCGAACGTTTTTTTGTCAATCAGCTCGCCAAAACAGATATCCCACCACAGGTAGTCGATTATAGAGCAATCAGTATTGAGGCCCAAGAGGAGCTTTTGAGTCGCTTTGGCCATGAAACGCTCGGTATTATTTGGATAGGTGCGGGTGTCTTTACCTTGGCCCATCCTTTGATGAGCAAAAATCAGGATAATAATTGGCATATTTGGACCGACAGCTCTCCCAGAGTCGTTCACAGCGCTTTGAAAGCATTTAGCAAAATGCAAAATAAGAACAAAGTCGCGAAGCTCTCTCATACTATCGAATTGCCTCAGGATGGACCTCGACTCAATGATTGGATCCGATTTTTGAGCGACCATGTAGACCGGATTATTGTGATGGGTTATGGCGTTAACTATGCTTTGACCCCGGCCGAAAATCATCAATGGTTACAAGCCATCGACCAATCATCTCTAAATCTTCCGCTGCATTTTGTATTCAATTCCCCTGCCGAAAAAATCAAGTTTTTACCGGGATTGATTGCGGCCTTCCACAATCAGCGGATGGTTTACTATACTAGGGATGATATTGAGCGTCTATTTCGTGCCAGCTTTCCGGAGGCTCGCATCGCTTGGGAAAAGAAAAGAAGCGAATCAGATAGCAAAGTCTGGGAAGCTTGGATTATTGATGTACAATCTCCTTCGTAGAACGATTTTCAATCCGCGTAAGGACCTATTTTATGTAATTCCAGATAGCGATAGAGCCAGCTATACTCCACCTTTACTTGATGTTTGTCGGCTAACCAAGCCTGTAGATCTGCTAATTTGGCCTGCGGTTGATCGCTAAAAAATTGCTCAATAGCCGCTTTATAAGGGGCTAATTTCGAGCCTTTGTCTCGCTGATATTTCAATCTTAGCAATTCATCAAAGCCCCCTTCTAAGAAGAGTTTTATCCAATTGGTGACCGTTTTTTCACTCGTTCCCACGATCAGACTGATTTCTTTGATTT
>JBCAWW010000936.1:0-2757 GCA_038534415.1 Bacteroidota bacterium
CGAAGCGATTGCCCAAAAAGATCAATTAATCAAGCAGCAAAAAACCAATCAACTCTTGGCTTTTGGTCTGGCTGGAGTATTTGCGCTTTTGGTATTGGCCCTTAGTTATCTGTTTGTGCGCAATCGTAGCGTCAATCGACAGCTCGGCAGTCTGAACGCAAATCTCACCCAAAGCAATCTCGACAAAGAAATTCTCCTCAAAGAGATCCACCACAGGGTCAAAAACAATCTACAGACGATCTCCAGTTTGCTTTATCTCCAATCGGCCCATATCGAAGACAAATCTGTCAAAGCCGCCGTTGCCGCAGGCCAACACCGGGTCCAATCAATGGCACTGATCCACCAAAAACTCTATCAAAGAGACAATCTAGCGGCCATCGAGATGAAAGACTACCTCAGCAATCTCGGTCAAAGCTTGATCAGTACTTTCGCTGCCGAACCTGACAATCTTGATTTTCGGGTAGAGATGCAAGAACTCGAACTAGATGTCGATACAGCCGTACCTATCGGATTGATCGTCAATGAATTGCTCACCAACTCCCTCAAATATGCGTTCCGCGAAGGGGAAAAAGGCATCATGGGCATCTCTCTGCAAAAATCTGGACCCAAACTCCATCTCAGTGTCTGGGACAATGGGCAAGGCGCCAAAGCCAATGAAAAGGCACAAGGCACCGCTTTTGGCTCTCAATTGGTCCAAATGCTCTGTACGCAATTGCATGGTAGTATGAGCATAGAGTCAGAGGAAGGCTATAAAGTGGCGCTCATACTGGAGCCTCAAACAAAAATAGGGCAGTAGCTTTTTTCGTACGGTCAGTCAAAAGGGGCATTCGGACATTTTTCAATAGCATTGGGGAGAAAGTGCTACAAAAAGAGGACGTTAGGAGCCAAATTAAGGCATTAGGTACCAGATGGTATTGATTAAACGCCTTAATAAATAGCAATGAATTTTCAATTACTTCCCCCCTTTTTACGACTTAGTCGAACGCTCAAACTTAGCTTTTCCCTCTTGCTATTGCTAGGCTTTTGGAGCAGCAGTATGGCCCAAACGCCCCTAGCCATCATCACCGGATTCAATGAAGGTGGTCCCGATGGGATTGCCATCGCCCTAGCAGAAGATCTGCCCGCAGGCACTCGAATCTATTTTACTACCGAAGAGTATCAAGCAGGACAGTTTAAATTTGCTGATAATACCACCGGTACTGTAGATGAGTTTGTCGGCTATTGGGAATCCCCAACACAAGTGCCTGAAGGCATGGTGATGGGCATCAGTGAGGTCGCGCCCAATGTTTTTAATATTGAGTGTAATCATAGTGGTTGGTTTACCTTTGGGGTCGATTGTGGCAGTTTTACAGTAGTTTCCGGTGATTTTGACATCAATCAGGAACAAGAGTTATACCTCTATAGTGACAATGATAGTGATCCGGGCAATGGCATTACACAGGTGCATTGCGCCCTCTATGTCAACTTTGCTGGCAACAAAGCCTTTCCTCCCGCCAACAATCCGGGTACCCCAGCCGGGGACTGGCCTTATACCTTCGATCTCGATAGCCTGCCCAATGTGGCCAATCCTGCTAAACGTTTTCTCAACTTTATTACTAGTTCTGGGAGATATACCAATCATATTCGTGGCTTTATAAGCTGGGAAGAAAGGTGGAATTCGAATGATGACTTTCTCGATATTACGAAGCTGGATACGGCTCGTTTTTTAGAGCTTAACATGGAATACTGCACTTTTTCAACTGATATTGATGGCGATCTTATCTGTGATTATGATCCCCAAAACGTAGGGATTTATACCCCTGACAACTGCCCCAATACCTACAATCCTGACCAAGCAGATACAGATGGTGACGGCATCGGAGATGCTTGCGACACTTGTAATCCGCCCCTAATCACCAATATGCCCAGCAATATCACGCTCAATAGTGATCCGAATAGTTGTGGGGCTAATGTCAGTTGGGTGCTACCCACGATAGCAGGCGATTGTAGTGGTTTCAGTAGTGGTAGCACGCATAATCCTGGAGACTTTTTTCCAGTGGGATCAACTACCGTTACTTATACGGCTAGTGATGCCGTGGGAGGGAGTGCCAGCCATTCCTTTGTGATTACTGTAATAGATGTTACTCCTCCCGTATTTAATAACCTAAGCAATACAACTTTTTTCTTAAACCTTGATCAGAATGGGACAATTAATGATTTGAGTGGCTTTATTGCTTCTCTTATCAATAATTATATTAGCGACAATTGTGGCATTGTTTCCGTTAGCCTTTCTCCCAATACCTTTGATTGTTCTGATATCGGAAGCCAAACGGTTGTCCTTACCGCAACGGATCAATCAGGGCTCAGCAGCACTACTAACTTGAACTTTCAAATCAATGATGTAACTCCTCCTACTGCCGTTGCTCTCAGCGGATTTAATGCAGGAGTTCAAGCAAACGGCTATACGATAGACTTGAACTCGGCTGCTTCCTTCCTCGGCTACCATAGTACCGACAATTGCGGGATTGCCTTATATAGTATCAGTCCCAATTTCTTTAGTTGTGCAGACATCGGCAATCCTATGGTTGTATTGACCGTTACGGACAATGCGGGTAATACAGATACAGCTCAGGTTAGAATCAATGTTTTTGATGCTCAGTCTCCAACCATAAGTGGGGTAGTGCCCTCCATCGACTTTTGTGAAGGAGAAGCATTTAGCTATCCGATGCCAACGGCATCAGATAATTGTGCCAATCCTATCGTCGTTTGTACACGCTC
>JBCAWW010000937.1:0-2756 GCA_038534415.1 Bacteroidota bacterium
GAAAAAGAAATGGAAAACGTCTCACGTCAGCCTACTGAGGAAACTATCCCGGTTAAAGATGAGGGGACCAGTGAGGATGACGTGAGACGTTTTCCATTTCTTTTTCCATTGTCTCGATGCTATCATCTTCTAATGCATCTAAACCGTGCTGCTCGATACGAGCCAATGTCTGCTGGATATTGATCAAGCGCTGACGCTCTTCCTCAATTTTCACCAACTGGTTTGCACGCGCTACCTTGTTGTTTTCAATACCTTCGATTGTCTCGGCCAGTTTTTGCTGTAGAGAAATAGAGTCGCCTACCATTTTGTCATGGTTCTTGATTTCTTTTTCAATCAGTTTTTCCTGGGCTTCGATTGATAAACTAAGCTCATACTTAGTTACCTCAAACTGCAGGTTTTCGAGAAAGCTAGTTGCATTGGCAATCTCATCAGGGTGCGTACTAGAGTCCATGAAGTTATCATTTCCAGAAGAAAGGAAAATGGTAACTCTAGTTTGGGGAGGCGTAGTTTTCGAGGCGCGTTCTACATCGTAGTACACATCCATAGTGGCGTTAGAAATTTCCGCAAAACGTGCATTGGGATGCAATCGGAAACCTTTGGTGTTCTTGCCGCGGACACCTGTACCACGATTGACAAGTTCGTTCATCACATGTTGAACGTTCTTAGTTTCACCTTCTACTACTATGGTCAAACCATTGGCAGTAGACTTTTTCATAAACTCTCTTTGGCCTTCAGTTACTTCTTGAGCCGAAGTTTGAGCAAACGGTAGGCAAAAAGCGAGGAACAATAGAAGAGCTAAATTTCTTTTTGGCAATTGAAGCAGTTGCATAGTCAATTGGGATTAATTTTATCTTTTGACGCTATGATTTACAATAAGTAACATAAAGACTCCCTCTCTGCCGAAACGTTGCGCTAAAATTCTTACATCGTCGCAATCAATAATTCGATATCTCTATAGTTCATCGTCATGCCAAAGAGGCTTGCGAGCTTCTTTTTGGTCAAGTGACGACGGTAGATATAAACCCCTTGTTTGAGGCCATGATTGAAACGCATCAGGTGTTCTAGCCCGCCATTATCTCCAATTTTGATCAACATCGGTCCTAAGATATTGCTCATCGCAATGGAAGCCGTTCGGGAAACCCGAGAAGCAATATTAGGGACACAATAATGGATGACTCCGTGCTGTATAAAAGTAGGGTTGTCGTGAGAAGTGGGACGACTAGTTTCGATACAACCGCCTTGATCAATGGCTACATCAATAATGACAGAACCTGCCTTCATTTGCTGAACCATGTTTTCAGTAACTACCATGGGAGCACGTTGCCCATCGTGAAAAGCCGCTCCAATCACCACATCGGAGGAGGTAACGGCATCATATACGTAGTTACCTTGAGCAACAGAGGTATACACATTGACGCCCAATTCCTTTTCGATCCGGCGGAGTTTGTAGATTTCTTCGTCAAGTATCCGAACGCGTGCCCCCATACCCATAGCGGTTTGGGCAGCATTAAAACCTACGGTCCCTGCGCCAATAATCGTAATCTCAGCCGGAGGGATACCGGTAACGCCTCCTAGCAAAATACCTTGGCCATTTTTTTGACCCGTCAATAGCTCAGAAGCAATATGTATAGAACTCACCCCAGCGATTTCACTCATCATTTGTACGAGAGGAAGAGAGCCATCCCCACTGCGGTAAAACTCAAAGCCAAGGGCTGTGATATTCTTTTTAATAAGGACATTGAGATAGTCCGGCGAAAGAGAGCCCAAATTGACAGCCGAGATAATGGTCTGATGGTCGCGCAATAGGTCTAGCTCTGCATGAGAGAGCGGCGAAACCTTAACGATGATGTCTGCCTGTTTGAAGACATCCTCAACCTTATAGCAGACAATTCCACCTGCTTCTGAATAATCTTTATCAGTAAAACGAGCTCCTAAACCAGCATCATGCTCAATAAACACTTGGTGGCCATTAGCGACTAAGACCCCCACGGTCGCTGGCGCTATAGCAACCCGAGTTTCTTGATGTAAAGTTTCTTTAGGTAGCCCTATCCGAAGGCTTTTTTTTGATTTGCTGGTTCGCAAAGCCCTCTCTTGGGGGATCGCGAAGCTACTGGGATATCCGGGAAAAATTTGCCCGCCTTCCATTGAGAATTCAATATTGGCCATGTGTTAGTAGCTTAGCGTAATTTTCCTGCTCTTATCTTCATTGACATTTAGTCTCACCTCCACCGCCTCTTCCGGCAACAAGGTAGGAATCCGCTCTGGCCATTCGATAAACACATAATGTCCAGAATCAAAGTATTCATCCGCACCAAGGTCATAGGCCTCTACTTCGGTACGTATCCGATAAAAATCAAAATGGTAGATCATTGCTGATTCCCCACGATATTCATTCACCAGATTGAAGGTAGGACTGGTAACGGCTTCCTTTACACCCAAAAGCTTACAAATTTGTTGTATGAAGGCTGTTTTTCCAGCTCCCAGCTTACCAAAAAATGCAAAAATTCTGGCAGATTTACAAGCATCTAAAAGCTTATGAGCCAATGGTTCGAGGTCAGCTGGTGTATAACTGTGCAAAATTAATTCGGGCATCGGGAGCGTAATTGCGACGCTAATGTAGGAAGTTTTACACGTTTTATCATTCTCCAATAAAATTTCCATCCTCTGTTTTGGGATCAATTTGTCGGGAGTTGGGCCAGTAACCACTTTCGATCGGCCAAGGGTTGAGTTTGCTCGATACTTTGCTTCGAATCTGC